>DPZW01000024.1:0-513 GCA_003536545.1 Rhodospirillaceae bacterium | reverse complement strand
GGGAAACGAAACAAAAAAACGCGGGAAAATTGATACCTTTAGTAATTGATAATATGACTGTGAGCTTAACCTTTTTACTATCTGCCATTCCATTAACTTCTGGTTATAGTGGTTGGATGGGTCTACTTAAAAATATCATTCTATGGGCTGCTGGATTATTTATCGCCGCAGGTTTTATCGTTTTCCTAGGTATTCATCCTGATGAACTTCCCGCATCCATAGCAAATGCTGTTCCACCATTCTTGTTGAGAATAACATTAATTCTAATATTTCTAATTGCCTTTGCATTGCTCGTTGCTGATATCACGCGACGCTTTTCCTCTGTTAAGAAAAATGTTTTGAGCCAGCAATCTAAACCAAAAGCAATTAAAATAACGCAGGAGTCAAAAGCTTTGTGGCTAAGCCGTAAGAAGCTTGAACTTTATGTCCTCGCTTGTTTATTAGCAGATAAAGAGCCTTCTCGAAATCTTCAAGCAGGAGGTGAGCTTATTTATTATCGAATGCTTAAAGATG
>DPZW01000042.1 GCA_003536545.1 Rhodospirillaceae bacterium | reverse complement strand
GGTGAGCAGGGGCGTGAAAGTTTTTGCCAGGCTGGCCGCATCAAATTCTTTTTGATAATCGCGCGCTATTTTGCTGTCTGTGACGGGCGGCAGCAGGTTTGGCATGGCGATTGCACGCCCAAAGACGCGCGCGTGATGCGGTGCAACCAGGTTCAACATTTCACCATTGCGGAAATGGGCATGCCAGTCGTCAGGGCGGCGGAGCGTAAGGCGCGTGCCGGTGGGCACCATCAGCTTTTCCAATGCAGGCGAATGTTAATGGTATCCGCGCCACCGGAAGCATGCACAATGGTGCAGCCAATGCGCGTGGCCTGCGCTGCTGTCAGCACCGCATGCGCAGTGCGCGGGTCGAGATTGTCAGACAGTACTGCGCCATTCAGTGCAGCGGCCAAATCCTCATCCAGTTTGACATTCGCACCTTTATATTGGATGGCGGCCTCGCCCGGTGAAGCCGATAGCGATACCTGGCAATCCCCACGCACCAAATCTGGTGTGAGCAGCATCAGATTCAAAATCACTTTGCCCGCGCCCTGTGGCAGCGCAACAGAAATTGGCGGCCAGTCAATGCGGGTTTTGGTGCCTTCAAAATAAGCCAGCGCGACATTGCGGATTTCATCAATGCCAACATCCTGTCCCGCCAGGCCATAGGCATAACGAAAGGCCCGCAGACGACGCGCGGCATTATGCGCGCTTTCGGCTATCAACACATCGGCATCCGGCCGCGCTTCCTCACCAATTTCGGTGACCAGTTCAATGCCGTTATTAATGGCACTGATGGGACTGATTAAATCATGGCACAGGCGCGAGCAGATCAGTTCAACCACGCGCAGGTCAATTTGTTGAGACATTACCTAATTCCTTGTTGGCGGCATTTTGCAGGATTTACCGGGCCTGGGCAAGGGCATAGGACGCATACATCCGCACGGGGTTTCCTGATATCATCCGCTGATTCTAACCTGTGGAGATGCGCACGTGACTGAGCTGATGGATATTTTCTGGCACCCGAAATACGTGGTGATTATACTGGAGCTATTGGGTGCGTTGATATTGGGCCTGATGGTGGGTTATGAGCGATCTTATCGTGGCCGCGCCGCCGGGATGCGTACCTATGGTTTTGTCTGTATGGCATCCTGCGCGATGACAACAATTTCCGGTTATCCGGAATTATGGTTCGGGATGCATATTGATGTGGGCGTGGTGGATCCCACGCGCGTCATCCAGGGCATTATTACAGGGATTGGTTTTCTGGGCGCGGGCGTGATCATGCGCGATGGCCTGAACATCAGCGGCCTGACCACGGCGGCTTCAATCTGGGCAGTGTCTGCGGTGGGAATTTTAGTCGGCGTCGGGTTTTATGTGCCGGCAATTTTCCTGGCATTGGTTTTAATGATTGTGATGTTATGGGGCAGCAAGATTGAAAGATTTTTCCCGGCGCATCACGCCGTAGCTGTCACGCTGCATTTCAAAAAGGATTTTACGCCAGATGAAAATACCATTCGCCGGGTATTTGATGATCAATGTTACCGGATCGCCAATGGTTCTTTCGCCACGATGGTGCGGGGCGGCGAATTTGAATGGCGATTTGTTGCGGTATCTTTGAACCGCTATAAAAGTACGTCCCTGATTGGATTAAGTAACGTGTTGTCCAAGGTAGATGGCATCCAGGATTGCTACTTCTCTCACTCGCGGAACTAGGCTAACCCCCTAAAATTGCAGGGAATTGTCATCATTTCGTCATTTTGCTCTGGCAAAATGATAAAATGGCGGATAACCCCCAAAAGACGATGGCAAATCGCACTGACCGCGCGGAAACCGAGATGTTTCTGCGCCGGGTGCTGTTGAAATACGGTTATGACAATCTGCCAGACAACGTGATTTCCGGCGCGCTGATGCGCCTGGGGCCATTGGGCGATATTGCCGGAATGATGGGGATGGATTTTTTGGCGCGCGCGCTGACACCGCGCGGCACCAATATTGCACCTGCAGGTGCAGCCGCAGATGGTACGCCCCTGATTGAATTGTTTGACGTTGCCATGCGCAATTCAAGAAATCAGGCAGCAAAGGGTATGGCGGGTGAAGCGGTGGCCATGGGCGGTGCGGCTGCATTGGGCCTGTCGATGACAGGGCCGGTGGGGATTGGCATTGGGCTGATTGGCAATTTTGCGGCGCGCAGCGGTATTCGTGCATTAACGCCGCCCAATTGGTTGCGCCGCATGTTCGTGCAGCCAGGCACGAATTTGCAAGCGATGAATATGCTACAGTTATCGCGCGAAATGGTAACCTTTACGCGTGCAAAATTCATAGGGCATGAAGGATTAATTTTATCAGGGAGTGATATTGAAAAGATTGCCGGACAGCCAAGTGAAAATGCCAATGCCTTGACGGTAAAATTTGATAAAATATGGAAACTGGAAAAAGAGTTAAAAAATCCGGAGCTGGGGCCCCTCCACCAATTGGTGAAAGCTTTGGCAAATCATGCGGATCAGGCAGAGAACCCAATGACGGTTTTGGCGGCTGAAAGTTTTGATAAAGATCCCAGTCATCCATTCTATACCGCCAGTGTTGCGGTGAAATCACCTGTATGGGAAATTGCCACAGATAGCTTGCTTGCGCTGTCAGGTATCCCGGATTTATCAGCCGCGAATACTGCGCATGTGATGGCCACACACCGCGCTGCGATGGTGGAGATCAAAGATAAAGAATTGAAACGCGCGCAGCTTGCAGGTGCGGAAGCTGGCGCAGAGGATTTTCGCGGCCGTGACTGGTCAAATGTGCCGGATAACCAGATTGTTGTGATTGGCGCGAAGCATAATGACAAGGGCATTAAAACAGAATCTTTCCGATCCATGCAAACAGCGGATGGCGTGGTATTTTTGGGCCGCGAAGGCGATGATCCCTACGGCAAGCGTTACACCGCCGAAGAATTCAAAAAATTGGTCGATGTCCGTGAATCGTTAATTTCGATTGTGCAGATCACACCATCCCGCACGCCAATCAGCTGGATTTTCCTTGAAACGGATACCGCGCCAAAGCCATCCAGCTCTCATGCTGCCACGGATACCGCGCGGTTAGGCAGGCCGGTCCAGTTTATGGCATCTGCCGAGAATAACCCTGATGCCACGCGTGCACGAGCTACCACCGGTGAGCCGCAGGTTGTGGCAGATCAGGTTCTGCAACAGGTGCAAAAACTGCAGCCGGCACAAACACTTGGTTGATTTTCATTCGGGATAGTTTAAATGCTTCTTCGTATTCACGGAGAAAAATATGAAAGCTTCTCATCTGCTTGCACCGTTATTTTTGTCGATTTTACAGGAGCAGTCCGCGCAAACACAATATCCCAGGGATGTTCCTGCTGATCTGCAAGTCACAACGAAAGACAATAAAATTGTTATGCTGAATAATGTTTTACCTTTGGCCAGCACATCATTCAGCATAACAATTTTATTGTC
>DPZW01000172.1 GCA_003536545.1 Rhodospirillaceae bacterium | reverse complement strand
ACTATTAATGAATGATCTGCCGCACGATCTGGCCGCGCCATTGAAATTTGATCCTGTGCATCTCGCCGCGATTGGTGAAGGCATGATGGGATGCGTTTTGCCCGGCGGCACGGCGGCGGCGTCACAAATTCCAGTGCCGGAATTTCAGATTGGCGGGAAAACGGGAACATCGCAGGTGCGCCGCATTTCGATGGCAGACCGCGCGGCCGGATATAATGTCTGGCAAATGCCGTGGGAACAGCGTCATCATGCATTATTCGTCGGTTATGGCCCTGTTGCCGCGCCGCAATATGCCACCGCGATTATCGTAGAACACGGCGGCGGCGGTTCTGGCGTGGCCGCACCAATTGGCCGCGATCTTTTGCACAAGGTCCAGGAATTGGCTTCTGCCAGAACGCATAGCCCCATGGATGACGCATGAATCTTCACCTGAAACCCGAAATTCTGCTGCCGCAAAAAATTACGGAACTGCCGTGGTTGTTTATGATCATGATTGCGATTACCGGCGGCATTGGCGTGATGGCGCAATATTCCGCCGGTCAAGGCGGCTGGGAAGTTTATGCCTTTCGTCATTTGATGGTGTTTATGTTTGGCTATGGCCTGGCATTACTCCTGGCGATGATTGATCTGCGACATTGGGCGCGCGGGGCTTATATCATTTTTGGTGTGATGCTGGTGCTGATTGTCGCGGTGGATCTGGTCGGCATGATGGGCAAGGGTGCGCAGCGTTGGATTGCCTTGGGCCCGCTGCAATTGCAGCCGTCGGAATTCATGAAGCTTGCGGTTATTCTCGCGCTCGCCAATTACTACGCCAATGTGTCGGAATATGATTTGGGCAATCCACGATTCTTATTGCCGCCACTGCTGATTATTGCCATCCCGGCAATTTTTATTTTACGCCAGCCGAATTTGGGAACGGCATTAATTGTCATCACGCTGGGTTGCGCCATGTCATTCGCTGCCGGTGTGCGCATCTGGAAATTCCTGGCAATGGCGGGCACCGCGCTGGCCGCCATTCCGGTCATCTGGCATTTCATGCATGATTATCAGCGCAAACGCGTCATGACTTTCCTGGACCCGGAAAGTGATCCATTAGGCGCAGGTTATCATATCACACAGGCAAAAATTGCATTGGGATCAGGCGGATTGACGGGGAAAGGTTTTCTGGAAGGCACGCAGGCGCATCTGCAATTCCTGCCCGAAGCGCAAACAGATTTTATTTTCTCATTGCTCGGTGAGGAATGGGGTTTCATCGGTGCGGCGTTTTTCATTTTAATGTATTTCACCCTGATCGTTTTAATTTTCCGTATTTCATTAAATGCGCGCAGTCTCTTTGGCCGCCTCGTCGCGGTCGGTGTTGGCTTCAACCTGTTTATGTATTTCATGATTAACATCGGGATGGTGATGGGTCTGTTGCCCGTTGTTGGCATTCCGCTGCCGTTAATTTCCATGGGCGGATCAGCGATGCTCGCCACCATGCTGGGCTTCGGCGCGGTGCTGGCCGTTGCGGTGCATAGTGAACAAAGGGTTTAGCAACCCGGGACCATTCTGAAAGAATTTTCAATGGCCGATATCTGACGCGAATTCTGGAATGCGGAAATAACTTTTGCCGCCAATTCGGATGTTGGGTTATAGGCTTTAGGTTTCCACCCGAAATCAAGCCGATTGGGGTCTTCGGGTAATGTCCTTACCATGCCCATTTTCCCTAGCTCTTCAAGATTTTCAACGTGAATAGACTCTAACTGTTGATTTGGTGCAATAAATGCATAGCTGGGTTTGCCCGTGGCAGAAACCTCCCATAGCATGGACCGGGAATCAGCCGTCACAATTAACAAATCCGAAGTGCCCAAAATCGCCAGGTACGGGTTATGCGCATCATCAGACTTGTAATCATGCAGTAACATCGCTGCATCTGGGATATCGAGCTGTGACGCAAATGCTCGCCAAGCGTCCGTAGGTGTACGTCGACTATTCGTTGCAATGACAGAAGCGTCGTAAGAAAGAATAACTTCACGAATATAGCCCCCCAATGCCTCACCATCTGCTTCAGTAAATTCTTTATCACCAGCTCGGTTGGGTATGGTCCCACCAACCAAAACGCCAACAACAGGATTTCTTCCGTGAAAAATGCTCAGGCGTTCCGCCCAATCTGCAATTCCCTCGTCGATTTTTTCCTGGCTTACTTTATGAGATACTCCCTTGAAGCTAAAATCCGTTGCTCTTCTGAGAGATTCAATCGGGTTTACAACAAGATCGAAAATTTCATAATTTTCTGTGCGCGGATGGGAAAGATTAACCAGAAAAGATGGTCTAGATGACGCCAGCTTTAACGCTAATGCCAGTTTTATTCCCTTATCATATCCACCGCTGTGAATAATAATATCGGGATCGCCATTTTCTTCAATCAGCTGCTTTGCGTAAGTGCTCAACTTGACCGGAATGCCTTTAACAGTTTCTCTTTCATAATCTGGAAAATCATCAGGCCATAATTTGTACGTCTCATCGTTTGCAGATGGCCTGTAAATCTTTTGCGGGGAGGCCGTTAAAATTTTTCTGCACGATAAACCATCATTGATTAGCAATTTCTGAATAGCATTTGCCACACCAATGCGTGAATTTTGCTCTCCGGTGGCATGAGAGCCTACGATGTAAACATTCATTATATGTGAAATCCCATTTTGCAGGGGCAATCACTAATGCTTTTGCCGTGGAAACACAAAGCTTTTTTTAAGAAGAATCAATATAATTTCTTAATGGCTTTGGGGTCGGCACAGGATGAAAAACCCCCTATTTCACCGCAGAT
>DPZW01000156.1 GCA_003536545.1 Rhodospirillaceae bacterium | reverse complement strand
CAGATTGTTTAGCGCTCAGTTTTCTGTTCCACGATTTTACCGTCCACTTTTTTAGATGTGGTGACAGTTTTTTCCTGGTTCAGCAGACCTTTGGGATCAACGGTTTTCACAATTTTCTTTTTCTCAATCATTTTACCGTCTGCCTCTACTTCAACATCTACCGATGCTTCGGTTTTCACGTCCGTGCCATCCGCATTGGTTTTCTTATCCACGGTTTTCTTTTCATATCCGCCGCGCGCCTTTTCTTCCATTTCAGTTTTGGAAAGATTTGTACGCTCATTCATTAACCCTTCGGGATTAGTGGTCGTTTCTTTTTTGGATGTCTTGGTCACTTTGCCATCTGAATCAACGTCCACATCTACTTTAACTTCGGCTGATTTTTTTGTGCCGTCTTTTAGTGTTTCAGAAGAGGTTCCCTTCATGGTGTAGCCGCCATTATCCTTGGCTTCGTATTTGCCCTGATTTTCAGCAGATACATCCGCAGCAAATGCGGCAGGTGCAAAGGCCAATGTTGCTGCTGTAAGCATCAGGCCGAATGTTTTAATTGTATTTCTCATGGTCTTACCTTTCGGTGGGTTAAAAAGCTTTGGGGGGGTCATCCCTGGTATATTAACTTCACAGCCCCAAAAAAGTTCACTTGAGAGCGCGGGAATTCTGTTTATTAACGCCCCTATCCGGCAGAATTTTAGGCATTTGTCATAAATATGACAAATAATTCAGGCAAAATACCTCATAACTGCCGAGCAAATTTATGGATATGAACCTTCTAACCCGCCCTATCCCTAGGTATCGCCTCCCCTCATTTCTGAGCGAAGGGCTGGCCGAGCGATACAAAGGTATGACCCGCGCGGAAGTCACGGATAATGTGATCGAACGTCACAGGGCGTATTTCGATGCAATTAGCGATCTTACCGGCGTCTCTGCTGAAACTCTCAAAGACATTTACCGCGGTGGCAGTGAGGCTACAGGATATGATAACAGGCTCTATGATTTACTCAGCAATACATCACATGAAGCGATCATCGTTGCTTCAGCCCCAGAAAAAATCAGAGAACAAAGCCTGGCTTTTAGTATCACTGAGCATCCATGGCACTTCGGTTTTTTTACGGGACAAACTGACATAAGTGACTACGAATCACCTTATGTGGAAAGCAACATTCTGATCCTGGATGAAATTATCTCAGGCCGCGCAAGAGAGATTCATGCCGGTGTATTTGAAAAACTGTCAGCTGGATTTGAAAAGGCTTTCCCCGGAATTTTGCATGACATCCTGCATGGCATTATGCCAATCGGAAATTCACCAGATAGCTATCCGGAATATATGAAGGCCCTGCATATCGGTGAGTCCTTTGCCGCAGAGGGCCAAACTTCTTTTGTCCAGTATGAAGCCATGGTCCAAGGCTTTCATGCTCTGTTAATTAACGAAGCACCATCGCTTCGCGAGCATAAACTTGAGATGATTAAGGGATTGATCCAGATTCACGAGGCAGCACACGATCTAGGCCTGATCGCACGCACGCAGCTGGGCTATAGCGATGAACATGTTAAACCCATGCTGGATTATTTTAATGGCATGATCGGGTGGATGGCATGGCACGCTTATCGTCCGGATGACCCAGACTATGAACCTCTTAAAAACGTGCTGGCGCAAAGAGACAAAGATACAGGACATTTGCTGCCGCGCCGCGCAAAATCCGAACAACGGCTGAATCTTGATCAATTGATTGCGGATGGTGGACAGGCCGCTTTCAATACAAGTGAAGCAACCCCCGTTGTGAAGGGGCCGGACGGCGTAGTGCGTCATCATTCGCTCGCCATGCAACATATGCGGGAATCCCCAAAAGCAACGCAGAAGGCCCTGACAGATACCATTCACGCACTGGGCCAAGATGTGGCCGCAATTAAGCAGAGACGACAAGATCCTAAATATACCATTGATTTCTAGGACCTGAGTTAACCTAAAATTTCTTTCACCAGGGCCGTGAGCTGGGCCAGGGAAAATGGCTTGGTCAGGAAATGGATATTCGGGTTGCTTGTATCACCCAAAAGTGGTTTCAGGCGTTCCTCTGTATAGCCTGATACAAAAATAACGCGCAGATCCGGGCGCACCTTGATCAGATGCCCATATAATGTGGGGCCATCCATTTCCGGCATCACGACATCTGAGATCATCAGGGAAATTTTCTTATCCGTAGATTTAAAGGCTTCCAGGCCGGTCACGCCGCTATCCGCCTCAATCACTTCGTAGCCTTTGTGCTTGAGAGCGCGCGCAGCAAAATTCCGCACCGCATCTTCATCTTCAACCAATAAAATGGTACCACTGCCAGTGGTGTCTTCTGCTTTGGGGATGACGCTTTCTTTAACGGGTGCAGCTCCTTCGTATCGCGGCAGGAAAATCATAAAACTGGTGCCTTTACCAACCTCCGATGTGACCTGCAGATAGCCGCCAGATTGTTTGATAATCCCGAATGCGGTGGAAAGCCCCAGCCCAGTCCCCTTCCCCACTTCTTTAGTTGTAAAAAAGGGATCAAAAATACGCGCCAAAACTTCGGGTGGCATGCCGCTGCCGGTATCGGCCACCTCAATTGCCATCCATTCGCCTGCTGCCATGGTTTCATTCCCTATGCGGCGTGGTGACAAAACATTTTCAACAAAGGTCCGCAGCGTGAGATCACCGCCCATGGGCATGGCATCGCGCGCATTCACGACCAGATTAACCAGCACCTGTTCCATTTGCCCCAGGTCGATAAAAACCAGCCCCAGATCCCGGCCATGCTGGAGTTCCAATTTAATATTTTCGCCAATCAGGCGGCGCAGCAAGTGTGAAATGTCAGATAAAACATCCGTGAGATCATGTGCCTTGGGCTGCAGGGTTTGCTGACGCGAAAAAGCAAGCAATTGCCGCACCAGATTAGCCCCGCGATTGGCGTTCTGGCGGATCTGCATAATATCCGCAAAGGATGGATCCCCGGCACGGTGACGCAATAATAGTAAATCACAAAAGCCGGAAATCGCGGTTAAGAGATTATTAAAGTCATGGGCAATGCCGCCGGCCAAAAGACCCACTGCCTGCATTTTTTGCGATTGCGCCAGCTGATCCTGCAAAACTTTTTGTGCTTCCGCCATTTCTTCCAGAGTTGCGGCACTGCCTTCCGGCGCGCTGTCACGTTCCAAGAATAATTTTCGCCACATCCAGAAACAGAGGCCCAGCATGCTTACAAATATGATGAGTGTCATCCAGGGTGGTGGATTGATCATTTTTTGCCCCCGCGCTCCCTGCGCATACGAAATATGAATGAAATAACTTCCGCAACTGCCTGATATTGCGCAAAGGGAATGGGGGCGTCAATCTCGCCATTGTCATGCAGCGCACGCGCAAGCGGCGGATTGGAAACAATTGTCACCTTATGCTCTTCGGCCAAGGCCTTGATCCGCTCGGCAATTAAATTCATCCCCTTTGCCACCACAACGGGGGCCGCCATTTCTTCGGGTTTATATTCGAGTGCCACCGCATAGTGGGTCGGGTTGGTGATGACGACATCTGCGGTGGGAATCGCTGCCATCATCCGTTGCCGTGATTTCTGCATCCGCAATTGCCGGATACGCCCCTTGATTTTGGGATCGCCATCTGCCTGCTTAACTTCATCTTTGATTTCCTGTTTGCTCATGCGCATATTTTTCATGAAATCAAAACGTTTCTGGATGTAATCCAATATGCCGATGATCGCCACCGTAGCCACCACAGACCCCATCATTTTTCCAACCAGCTCGCCCGTGGTCCGCAAAACTTCGGGCAGCGGCATTGCGGCATATTGATCAACATCCTGAAGTGCATCTTGAATAACGCTATAGCCTACAGCACCGACAATCAGCGTTTTTAAAAAACTTTTTACAAACTCCAAAAGCGAATTGATGGAAAATAATCGCTTAAGCCCGCTCATCGGATTCAGCTTGCTCCATTTTATTTTGGTCGCTTCAGGTGAATACATGGGCCCTGTTTGAATAATGGAACTGGCCAGACCAAAAACCATCATCATCAGAAATGGCAGCAAGAGCGCGAGAAAAACATGCCCCATCGTGCTGCCAACAAAATCCGATATGCTGGCCTCATCCGGCATTACCTGGTGTGGGAGTGCGATGAACCGCCGAAGGTGACTGATAATCTGCTCAAAGGCTTCGGGCAAAAAATGCGTGACAACCATCAGGCCGCCCAGCAGAATGAAAAAACTTTTTACTTCCTGGCTGGTGACCACCTGGCCTTTTTTCTTCGCATCATCTAACCGCTTCGCGGTGGGTTCTTCGGTTTTGTCATCTTTATCGCCGCCTTCAGACATCCACGGCCCCTACTTAAACAAACCGATATAAATGGCCTCGAAATCACGAAGCCATAATTGAATGATGCTCATCAAAACCACCGATAAAATTGCCAGACCCATCAAAATCTGCAGCGGCACCCCCACCAAAAAAACCTGCATTTGCGGCACCAGACGCGCCAACAG
>DPZW01000018.1 GCA_003536545.1 Rhodospirillaceae bacterium | reverse complement strand
GTGACCGGCGTTTTATTGCCGCAAACCGCGCAAGAATAATGCGCCGTATTTTAACCTGTTTGATTGGATTGATTTTAATGACCCAGACCGCGACCGCCAATAACATTCCCATCCAGGAAGTGAAATCACCGGGTGGCATCACGGCCTGGCTGGTGGAAGATCACATGGTGCCGGTCGTCAGTTTGCAATTTGCGGTGCGCGGCGGCAGCTCATTAGACCCCCAGGATAAGGCAGGTCTGGCTAACCTGGTAGCTTCAACACTCGACGAAGGGGCGGGGGATCTGGATGCAGAAAATTTCCATAAACTGCTTGAAGATAATTCCATTTATCTTTCATTTTCTGCCAGCCGCGATGAGTTTCGTGGCGGTGTGAAAACCCTTGTCGCTAATGCGGACATGGCGTGGGAAATGTTATCGCTTGCCATCACCTGGCCGCGTTTTGATGCAGCCGAAGTTGCGCGCGTGAAAGAGCAAATTATTTCTGATATCCAAAATAATTATTCCGATCCGCAATGGGCCGCTTATCGCACCATGAATAACACGATTTTTGCGGGGCATTCCTACCGCTTGCCGGGCGCAGGTTTTGAGCATACGGTTACAAAACTTACACCGGATGATTTGCGTCAATGGATGCAGGAACGCATGGCGCGTGATGAATTATTGGTTGCAGTCTCGGGCGATATCACAGCAGATCAGCTCGCGCCCTTGTTGGATAAGATTTTTGGTGGCCTGCCAGAAAAATCCAAACCTTTCACATTGCCAGAAGTTAAACTGCAGGCTGCAGGAAAGAATTTCATTATTCAGCGCGCGGTGCCGCAAACCAAACTGGTGATGGTGCAGCCAGCTGTCGCGCGTGCTGATCCGGATTGGTATCCTGCGACGATTATAAATTATGTTCTGGGCGGCGGCGGGTTTAATTCACGCCTGATGCTGGAGGTGCGCGAAAAGCGCGGGCTGACTTACGGCGTGGATACGCAAGTTCAACATTACGACCATGCGAATATCATGGTGGTTGGTGCGGCAACCTCCAATGAAACTGCGGCGCAGGCCGTGGATTTGATCAAGGCTGAATGGCAGAAAATGGCGGACAGCGGCGTGACGGCGGAGGAGTTGAAAGATGCCCAGACCTATCTGACCGGGGCTCTGCCACTGGCCCTCACATCCACCGATAAAATCGCGGATTTTGTGCTGCAGCTGCAGCTAGAGCATCTGGGCATGCATTATCCTCAGGAGCGCCTGGAAAAACTGAACGCGGTGACGGCTGAGGATGTTGCCCGCGCCGCCAAACGCCTGTTAAATACCCAGGCTTTGACTCTTATTGCCGTGGGGGACCCGGTAGGGATCAAGGCAGAGAAATTGCCTGACCCAGCCCAGACCCGTGGAGTGAAGTAATGTCATTCAATCCTGCAGAGCTTCAGACCTGGCGAGTGCTGGCAGAATGCAATCCTGCGTTTGACGAAACGCCGCGCGAATACCATGCGGCAGGGCTGACGCTGGATCTCACCACTGCGGGTTACGACGACGAGACGCAGAAAAAATTATTTGCACTCGCGAAGGAACGTAACTGGTTTGCCGCGCGTGATTTTTTAATGGAAGGCGGCATTGTTAATCCGTCTGAAAATCGAGCAGCTTTGCACACAGCATTGCGCGCACGCAGCGAAGATGTACACCGCAGCGTTAAAGACGAAGTTAAAAATGAGTTGATCGCGCTGCGCAAATGCATGAATCTGGTTCAGACATTGGGTGCGATTGATATCATCCATGTCGGCATGGGCGGGTCAGGTCTGGCCCCCATGTTTCTGCGTAGTTTTTTTCAAGGGTTTATCGGGCAGAAGTATCGTTTGCATATTGTCGTGAATGCCGATCCATCAACCTTGTTGAAAATCAAACAGCAATGTGACCCGCGCAAAACCATTGTGGTGGTGGCAAGCAAAACTTTTATGACTGATGAAACCATGCTGGTGGCAACGCATCTGCGGACCTGGCTGGGAGACCTGAACCGGATGTTTGCCGTGACAGGCGAGCCTGCAGGCGCGGTTGCCTTTGGCGTTCCTGCAGATAACGTGATGGGGTATCCCGCTTGGCTGGGCGGTCGATT
This sequence comes from Rhodospirillaceae bacterium, assembly GCA_003536545.1. Classification (GTDB taxonomy): domain Bacteria; phylum Pseudomonadota; class Alphaproteobacteria; order UBA11073; family UBA11073; genus UBA11073. The sequence goes on along the minus strand of DPZW01000018.1, from coordinate 1,014 downwards.
CAGCCTGTGGGGCAGCGTGGTGTTTCCGGTATTGCTGGCATTCGGCAACGCACCGTTTGAAGAATTATTACATGGCGCACGCACAATGGATGAACATTTCGCCACTGCGCCGATTGAAAAAAATCTGCCGGTGCTCTTTGCGCTCGCGCACATCTGGCAGCGTAATTTTATGCATTGCTCGTCACATGCCGTGTTGCCTTACGCAGATGCATTGCGGCATTTCCCGGTTTATATCCAGCAATTGGAAATGGAGTCCAATGGCAAGGCTTCACCCGTTGCCACCGCTTCTGTCAATTACGGTGGTGTGGGGACAACGGTGCAGCATAGCTTCATGCAATGGCTGCATCAGGGTACTGAAAAATCTTATTCAGATTTTATTATTGTGGATAAATTGCCGGGCGAAGAGGAGCTCGCCGTATTTTTGCGTAACAGCGTTCTGGCGCAAAGCTCTGCTCTTGCGCATGGTGCGCCTCCGGAATTTCCGGGCGGCCGCCCCAGCAATCTCATTTTTATGGAAGAATTATCTTCTTTCACGCTGGGCGCACTGCTCGCGCTTTATGAACATAAAGTTTACCTCGAGGCGCATATCTGGGGCATTAATTGTTTTGACCAGCCGGGCGTTGAATTGGGCAAACGCCTCACGCGCAAGATAGGTGAGGGCCAGACCCCACGCTCGACAGCCAAGCGGTTAGCCCGCTATAAATCATAATGTCCATCGCTCCTCATACGCAGCCGCTCCGGCCCATCACCCAGGCTGAATTGGAGAGCATCATGCTTAAGCATGAGAAATTCAATCAGACGAAGATTGGCGGCGCGCGCGGTAACCTCAGTTTTTGTGATCTGACGGGGTTAAATCTGGCAGGCCGCGATCTGGCTTTTGCGGATTTTACCGGCGCGGTCTTGGCACGTGCGAATTTATTGCGCGTACGTCTCGATGGTGCGACATTATTTGCGGCTGATTTGCGCCATGCAAATTTAATTGGCGCATCGATGGTCAAGGCAGATCGGAAGAGC
>DPZW01000021.1:6070-6240 GCA_003536545.1 Rhodospirillaceae bacterium | reverse complement strand
TGATGGCCAAGGGCAAGGCACGCGGCTTTGTCACTTATGATGAATTGAACGCTGCGCTTCCGGCTGAAGAATACACCTCTGAACAAATTGAAGACATGATGGCGAAACTGTCTGAAGCAGGCATCAATATCATCGAGGCGGGCGAAGAAGAGGAAGAAGAAAAAGAAGGC
>DPZW01000021.1:4876-5886 GCA_003536545.1 Rhodospirillaceae bacterium | reverse complement strand
GATTTCGAGCGCGAGGTGGAGGAGGAGATCAACCGGCCGGTCGAGGAGCTCTTGCAGGAGTTCGCCGATCCCACCATCACCAGCGACCCGGTGCGCATGTATCTGCGGGAAATGGGCAATGTAGAGTTACTGTCACGCGAAGGTGAGATTGCGATTGCAAAACGCATCGAGGCCGGGCGCGAGATGACCATTTCGGGCATTTGCGAAAGCCCGCTTTCCATTAAATCCCTGATCGATTGGCATGATGCACTGGAAGACGGGCGTCTGTTCCTGCGCGACATTATTGATCTGGATGCATCTTATGGCGCGGGTCCTGACATGAAAGATGGCGCACCTGCTGTGCCAAAGGAAAAAACCGAAAAGGACAGCAAGGATAAAGAAGAAGACGAATCCGGTTCTGGCGATGATGGCGGCTTTGACGATGAAGTTGCAATTTCCCTCACGGCGATGGAAGAAAGCCTGAAACCTGCTGTGATGGCGTCGCTGGGCGCGGTCAAGGATACCTATAAAGAGCTCGCCAAGGTTCAGGCTCAGCGTCTGACCACGCTAAAAAAAGGCAACAAGCCCACCGAGGCCAGCAATAAAAAATACGAAGAACTCAAACGCACGATGGTGGAGCAGATCGCACAGGTCCGCCTGAATAACCCGCGCATCGAACAATTGCTCGAAGCTTTATATTCGCAAAATCGCAAATTGATTGCCTGCGAAGGGAAGTTGCTGCGCCTGGCTCTCGACAGCGGCGTCTCACGCGAAGAATTCCTGAACAATTATTATGGCCGCGAATTGGACCCGAACTGGCTGGAAGCCCTGGCGGCACAAAAAGGCGCGGGCTGGAAAAAATTTGCAGCACGCGAAGACAAGATTGAAGAAATCCGCGCCGATGTGAATAAGATTTCACAGGACAATGCCCTGCCGATTTCTGAATTCCGCCGCATTGTGGCCACCGTGCAAAAAGGTGAAAAAGAAGCCGCGCGCGCGAAAAAGGAAATGGTCGAGGCCAACCTGCGCCT
>DPZW01000021.1:620-4547 GCA_003536545.1 Rhodospirillaceae bacterium | reverse complement strand
AGGCAATATCGGCCTGATGAAAGCCGTCGATAAATTCGAATACCGCCGCGGTTATAAATTCTCGACTTACGCAACCTGGTGGATTCGCCAGGCAATCACGCGCTCGATCGCCGATCAGGCACGTACAATCCGTATTCCGGTGCATATGATCGAGACGATCAACAAACTGGTGCGCACGTCGCGCCAGATGATGCATGAAATCGGCCGCGAACCGACGCCGGAAGAACTGGCGGAAAAACTCCACATGCCATTGGACAAAGTCCGCAAGGTTCTGAAAATTGCGAAAGAGCCTGTGTCATTGGAAACACCAGTCGGCGATGAAGAAGATTCATCGCTCGGCGATTTCATCGAAGATAAAAACGCCGTGATCCCTGTGGATGCTGCCGTCCTTGCGAACCTGCGCGAAAGCACCACCCGCGTCCTGTCATCCCTCACCCCGCGTGAAGAGCGCGTGCTGCGCATGCGTTTCGGTATCGGCATGAACTCGGATCACACGCTCGAGGAAGTTGGCCAGCAGTTTAACGTCACGCGTGAGCGTATCCGCCAGATTGAGGCAAAGGCTTTGCGCAAACTCAAACATCCGTCACGTTCCAGAAAACTTCGTAGTTTCCTTGACTAGACTTGTCCTGCGTAGCCCGTAGAGCGAAACAGGAATTTTCCTGGATTAATTAATCTTTCACACCATTAAATGGTGGGGGTGAATCAGTTACCCTCCTTCGGACGCCGGGGGATCATTTATCCATGAAAATCAGATATTTCGACCGCAGAACGCGGCCGGATGACGGGCATTTTAGCCATTATCAAGGTTTTCGTCATCTTTGGGGCGTAGTCTTGGGGATAATGTTAAAGACTCTGCCCGCCTTTATCCTGACTCTGTCGCTTTGCCTGCAGCCTGCACAGGCGGAACAGGTCATCTGCCTGGATGCGCAGCAGCATCAAGCCGCCCTGAATGCCCGTGCAACCGCGCTGGGCCAAAATAAAAACACACAATTTATTCTGGCTGAAGTGCAGGATGAAATCAGCGGCGGCTATCAACGTTTTTTTATCAATAAATCCGATGTGGATGGCGATACCGCCTATGCGATTTCGCGTTTGATTTATCACGTGTTTGAAGACCAGCGCGTGTTGGCAGATGCGGGAGACATGGCGCAGATTGAACAGGCGCGGCTGGTTTATTTCTGGGATCTGGAGACTGCACCCCGGCCGGTGCGCATCAATCAGATTGAAGGTTATGCCACGCTTGCACCAGCAACGGTCAGCGAACTTGTCAGCGCACCGGAATATCAGATTTTACGCGCAGCCAACCCCGGCGGTTTCCAACAATTACTGCAGCTGGTTGCGAATGCTCAGCACATGCCGGACGCACAGGCTTTTCAATACCGCAATGGCCTGATCATGACCTGGCTGCGCCAGCACTGGAATGTGCAGGCGGTTGTTCTGCCCGGCGGCGATGACGCATAAATTTCTTGACTCTTTATCCTGATTAGGATTATATTCATAGTGTGAATCAAGCAGCTAGCTAGGGCAAGATTCATGGTTTGAATGCTGAGCTTTGGGATTGCTTCCCAAAGGGCGCGGCATGTGATGAGCATGCGCCCCTACATTCAGACCGGACGCAAAAAAGTACCCGCGGGCATTTTTTAAAATCGTGCATTAATCGCACCACAAACAAAAAAGAAAATTTGGTGAATGTGCAGCGGTGGCCAAGTTTGCTAGTTTGGTTGGATGCGTAAACTTGAAAATCTCTCAGAACGTGAAATTCTCGCCCTGGCGATTTCTGCCGAAGAAGATGACGCGCGCATCTATCAGGCTTTTGCCGAAAAAATTCGTACAGATTTCCCGCATACCGCGCAGATGCTCGATGCAATGGCGATCGAAGAGGCCAAACATCGCGGCCGTTTGTTTGATCTTTACCGCGAGAAGTTTGGGGATTATTTGCCGCTGATCCGCCGCAGTGATGTGCGCGGTTTTCAGCGCAATGATCCGATCTGGCTTGCTCCCGTACTTTCAATTGATGCGATCCGCGACCGCGTGGAAGCCATGGAACAGGAAGCCGGTGCCTTTTATAAAAAGGCCGCGGCCGTCACGCGCGATGCGTCCGTGCGGCAATTGTTAAATGAACTGGCGGATATTGAACTGCAGCATGAACATAAGGCCGGGGAATTCCGCGATATCCATTTGACCGAAGGCGCAGTGGCAGCAGAAAAAGACACGCAGCATCGCAAATTTGTTTTGACCTATGTGCAGCCTGGGCTGGCAGGATTGATGGATGGCTCCGTCTCCACCCTCGCCCCCATTTTTGCCGCCGCATTTGCAACGCATAATAACTGGGAAACTTTTTTGATCGGCATGGCCGCATCCATCGGTGCGGGCATTTCCATGGGCTTTACCGAAGCCTTGTCGGATGACGGCGAAATTTCAGGACGTGGCAGCCCATGGGTGCGCGGTGTGGTTTGCGGCCTTATGACTACCATTGGCGGACTTGGCCATGTCCTGCCTTATCTTATTCCGGATAGCGTTGAAAACGCCTTCTGGCTGGCAACTGGAATCGCCACGCTGATTGTCTTTATCGAATTATGGGCGATTGCCTGGATCCGCGCCAAATATATGGACACGCCCTTTTTAAAAGCCGCGTTTCAGGTTGTGATCGGCGGCGTATTGGTATTTATCGCCGGGATTTTAATTGGCAGTGGCTAAATACATGCCAGGGCCTGTGCGATATCATTTTGTAAATCATCCGCACTTTCAATGCCGACAGAAAACCGCACCAGATTATCCGTGATGCCCAATGCTTCGCGGCGCGCCACTGGGACGGATGCATGGGTCATAATCGCCGGGTGATTGATCAGGCTTTCAACACCGCCCAAAGATTCCGCGAGCGTGAAAATCTGCAGTGCCTCCATAAAACGGCGCGTTCCGGCCAGATCGGTATTCAGCCGCGCGGAGATCATCCCGCCGAAATCAGACATCTGTCGCTTGGCCAGTTCATGCTGGGGATGCGAGGCAAGGCCCGGATAAAATACCGCAGCCACCTGTTTTTGCTGGGAAAGAAAATCTGCCATACGCCCCGCACTTTGACAGTGACGTTCCATACGCAGAGCAAGCGTTTTCACACCGCGCAAAACCAGGAATGCATCAAAGGGCCCCTGCACCGCGCCAACAGAATTTTGTAAGAATGCCATGCGATCTGCAATTTCGGTATTATCGCCCACAATTACCGCTCCGCCAATCACATCGCTATGGCCATTGATATATTTGGTCGTGGAATGCACGACAATATCTATGCCGTGGCGCAAAGGCTGCTGCAAAATCGGTGTGGCAAAAGTATTGTCACAAACTGATAGTAAATTATTTTTCTTGGCAAATGCGGCCACGGCAGATAAATCCACCAGCCGCATCATGGGATTGGTGGGCGTCTCCACCCAGATCATTTTTGTGTTCTTACGCAGCGCGCCTTGTAAAGCCGCCGCATCATTCAAATCCACATAAGTAAAATCCAAACCTGCCGAACCGCGCCGTACGCGCTCAAATAAACGATAGGTCCCACCATACATATCATCCATTGCAATCACATGGCTGCCTGCTGGCAATAAATCCAGAATAGTGGATGAGGCTCCTAAACCCGAAGCAAAACCCATTGCACGGCTGCCACCTTCAAGATCCGCCAGACAACGCTCCAATGCCATGCGTGTTGGATTTTTACCGCGCGCATATTCAAAGCCCTGATTAACACCGGGACTCTCCTGCGCAAAGGTGGATGTTGCATAAATCGGCATCATCACTGCGCCCGTGGTGGGATCGGGCGATTGCCCAGCATGAATCACGCGCGTGGCAATATCCAGATTATTTTTTTTCATGATTTATACCTTGGTCAAAAGTTTAGAGAGATATTTCACGCCGCTGTCCTGAATGATGGTGACAATCCGT
>DPZW01000021.1:0-382 GCA_003536545.1 Rhodospirillaceae bacterium | reverse complement strand
GTGCGCGCGCAGGCCTGGCACATGCGGAAGGCGTCGTCATCGGTATATTGCATCGCCTCGTCGATATAACGGCCGTCAAAATTATCGGTGATGTGATCCTCGCCCACGCCTTCGACCTGATAGGGTTTCACCACACTGTGATCGACGCGGCCCGTGCGGATATATTCAAAATATACCGACCCCACCGGATCCGGCAGCAGCACCTTCAGGCGCATATCCTGTTCCTTCAGGTAACGCGCCGTGCCCGATACCGTGCCGCCCGTGGAACCCGACGTCACGAACCAGTCGATATCGCCGTTCATCTGGCGCCAGATTTCGGGGCCCGTGGTCAGGTAATGCGCCTCCGTATTCAGGGGATTGTCATATTGATCGACCAGGAATG
>DPZW01000011.1 GCA_003536545.1 Rhodospirillaceae bacterium | reverse complement strand
TGCTCTTCCGATCTCAGCTGAAATATTTTTCAGATCAAAAAAATAATCGCCCATGGCAGTAACGGCAGCGGTGCGTTCCTGGCGCAAACGCTTGACGCGGCGTCCATAGGTGCGGCGAGGCTCAATCATACCTTGAGTGTTATTCGACTGTGACAGCCTTTGCAAGATTCCGCGGCTGGTCCACATCTGTCCCTTTCAGGACAGCGATGTGATAGGCCAACAGCTGAATGGGCAGGGCATAGAGCAGTGGTGCGATAAAGGGATCGCAGGCAGGCATTTCAATGGCCCAGGCAGCATTGCGTTTGCCGCGGGTACAACCCTTGCTGTCAGAAATCAGCAGTACCTTGCCGCCACGCGCGGCAACTTCCTGCATATTCGCCAATGTTTTATCGAGCAGTGCATCCGGCGGTGCGAGCAGGATAACCGGCACATCCTCATCAATGAGGGCAATCGGCCCATGTTTCATTTCACCGGCTGCGTAACCTTCAGCATGGATGTAGGAAATCTCTTTGAGCTTTAATGCCCCCTCCATCGCCATCGGGAACATGGTGCCGCGGCCGAGGTATAACACATCGCGCGCAGTATGAATGTCGGTGGCAATTAATTTGATTTCTTTTTCTAGGCGCAAAGCTTCTGCCATCAATGCAGGAATTTCACGCAAATGTGCGGTGAGCGCACGCAAATTATCTGCCGTAATCGTGCCACGCAATTTTGCTGCATGCAGCGTAAGCGCAGCCAGTGTGGCCAGTTGCGTGGTAAATGCCTTTGTCGATGCTACGCCGATCTCTGGGCCGGCTTTGGTGAAAACCGTGGCATCGGCTTCGCGCGCCATGGTGCTTTCCGGAACATTGATAATAGCAAAAGATGGATAGCCGTTTTTCTTAGCTAGGCGCAGGGCCTCGAGTGTATCCAGTGTTTCACCGGATTGTGAAATTACCAGCATCGCATTGCTTGTTTCAACCGGCACGTCGCGGTAACGCCATTCAGATGCGATATCCAGTTCAACGGGCAACTTTGCGATTTGTTCAAACCAGTATTTTGCGACCATGCCGGCATAATATGCCGTGCCGCAGGCGGTAATGGTCAGTCGATTGATTTTGGCAAAATCAATCGTCATTTCTGGAAGGTAGACTTCGCCGGATGCAGGATGCATGAGTGCATTGATGGTATCGCCCAAAACTTCCGGCTGTTCGTGAATTTCCTTGAGCATGAAATGGCGATATTCACCCTTACCAATCATATCCGCCGACAAGCTGGAGGTTCGCACAGGGCGTTCCACGCGCGCGCCGCTGTCATCATAAATTTCAATTTTATGTGCAGTCAGTAATGCAAAATCACCATCAGAAAGATAACAAATCTGGTTGGTGAGTGGTGCAAGTGCGAGGGCGTCTGAGGCGATATACATCGCATCCTTGCCGTGACCAATGGCCAGCGGCGTGCCGCGCCGCGCTGCGCAAATCAGATTCTCATCACCTGCAAAAATAATTCCCAGTGAAAATGCGCCATGCAGGCGCGCCAATGTTTTGCGCGATGCTTCAATGGGCGTCATGCCATGATTAATATAGTGCGTAATCAATTGCACGATAACTTCGGTATCGGTTTCGCTTTCAAAGCGCACCTGGTGTTTGCTCAGCTCATCTCGCAGTTCCTGATAATTTTCGATGATGCCATTATGCACAACCGCAACTTTGTCACTTGCATGCGGATGCGCATTATTTTCCGTAGGACCGCCGTGCGTAGCCCAGCGCGTATGGCCAATACCGATTGTGCCGGGCAGGGGATCGTTTGCCATCTTGGCAACAAGATTTTGCAATTTACCTTCCGCGCGGCGACGATCAATACCATTTTGGGTGATGGTCGCAATGCCCGCGCTGTCATAGCCGCGATAAGCCAGACGATTGAGACCTTCAAGCAATAATGGCGAAACTTCAGCCTTGCCAACTGCACCCACGATTCCGCACATTATATTTTTCCCTTACTAAAAAATTCTTTAGCCCAATGGGCAATATTTTTTTGCGTGGCGCGCGCTAATCCCAATGCGCCGGACTCAACGTCTTTTGTGATCACGCTGCCTGCTGCCACCATCGCACCTTCACCAATGCTAACAGGTGCAACCAGTGCGCTGTTTGATCCGATAAATGCGCCCGTGCCAATTTCGGTTCTTGATTTTTTAATACCGTCGTAATTACACGTAATTGTGCCCGCGCCGATATTCGCGTCTGCACCCACGGTTGCATCGCCAATATAAGAGAGGTGATTTGCCTTTGCGCCATCGCCAAACTGCGCATTTTTGATTTCTACAAAATTACCAATACGCGCATTTTGGCCAATCGTTGCACCGGGGCGAATGCGCGCGAACGGCCCAATACGGGCACCGGAACGAACGGTGCAGCCTTCGAGGTGAGAAAAGGGCAGAATTTCCGCGCCGCTTTCTATCACCACGCCGGGGCCAAATACAACGTTCGCGCCGATAATCACATCGGGCGCGATTTGTGTGTCATATGAAAAGGTAACGGTGGTGGGTGAGAGTAAAGTCACAGCATTCATCATGAAATCATAAGACCGCTGTTTTTGATATTGCACTTCAACTTTGCTGAGATCAAAACGGTCATTAACTCCCTGTGTTAAAATACCAGGTACAAAATAGGCAATTGGATTTTTATCTTCATGGCATGCAATTTTTGCAATATCAGTTAGGTAATATTCACCCTGCGCATTATTGGTTTGCAGTTTTTGTAGCCAGGGCCAAAGCTGGCTGGATGAAATGCACATAATACCGCTGTTGCAATTTTCTTCGCCATTGCTGTTTGCATGTTCGGCTGGCAAATCTTTTTGTTCAATAATTTCAAGCAGCTTGTCGCCGTCTGTTACCAATCGCCCAAAACCATAAGCATGCAATGTACGAAAACCCATGACAGCAAGTGGGGTATTTGCCTTATGTTTGGCGGCGATAAATTCCTGCAATACATTGGCCCGTATCAGCGGCACATCACCATATAAAACCAAAATATCACCACTAAAATTTTTCAGGGCATTTTCTGTGCAGCGCACAGCATGGCCGGTGCCGAGTTGTTGGCTCTGTACGGCAATTTCATGTGTACCGGTCAATGGTCGAAACGTCTCGACCTGATCGGGCGCGGCAACGATTATAATTTTTTGTGGCGATAAGCTTTCAGCCGTTCTAACCACATGTCCCAGCATCGGCAGGCCTGCTACCTTGTGTAAAACTTTGGGGAGGCTGGATTGCATCCGCGTGCCTTTGCCAGCGGCCAAAATCACGATGGCGAGGTTTGATTCAGTCATGCTTATTCATAGCATTATTATCCAGGGCCGGACTCACAAACCGTGACGGAATGTTAGGGATTTTGGGCCAATAAATCCTTGATATTCTGGCCATCCATGGTGCCGCCCGTCAGATGCACAAAAACGGTGCCAAAATCGCCATAGGTCCGGGCGCGGACAGGAACTTCAGGCCCGCCCGGGGTGAGCGGGGCCAGCCAGAATGTCACGCGCATTTTTGCATCGCCATCTTCAGTCCATTCGGTCTGATATTTTTTCCAGTATCCCGCCACGCGTTCAATGGTCATATCACATCTTCGGGCCGCGCCCTGATAAATGCCATAACGAATTTCTGGCAATTTCTCGAACTGAATTTCATTAAATTTAAGATTAAAACGGCGGCGGCCGTCATAGACTGCAATCGTTTGATTACAATTTTCGCCCAGTGATACGCGCTGCAATAGGGTGAGTGCTGCCGACATTACATCCTGCGTATTTTTCGTCAGCTCTTCGGCTACCTCTTCCCGGTTTTCTGCAGCTGGGGCAGGGAATGTTTCTTTTTTCTCAAATCCACCCTTGCCGTCATAAATAAGAGTCACACTGCGGCGATCGCCCATCCAGGAGTTTTCAGAAATATGCTGTGTGGATTGTAATTTGCGCGGCTCCACATTACCTTTGCTGCTAACATTATTCCACCATTTAAAAATTTTTCCTATCACACCCATCGTGCGTGCGGTGAGTGTGGAATCATAATGTTTTTTATCCACATCAATTTTTAATTCAGCATCGATTAAATGCATGCCGCCGCCATAAATAGCGTATTGGGCATCTACCTTCGTCACGATAGATTTTTCTTCGGGCGATTTAATTTTAGGGGTCGCTGCCTGGGCAGGCGCGATGCCAA
>DPZW01000026.1:516-5329 GCA_003536545.1 Rhodospirillaceae bacterium | reverse complement strand
AAGTGCCGTAATTCAAAAGGCGCGTAACCGGGCCATAAACATTATTTGGCACCAGGATAGAAAAATTTTCCAATCTGTCTTCTGTGCGCAATTGATGATGAACCGTACCAATTGCAACGTGAATTGCCGCCATGCCACTGGGCGTTATGACAGCCCCCCGGCCCTTATAAAGTTGATTAATTTTTTGTGCCAGCGCGACAGAATCTTCTGTCCCAACCACGCCATATTCTTTGGCAAATAATGACGGCACAGCATTACCGGCTATATAGGCCTCCATACTATTATAAACTGTGGAAGACTGACCAAATAACTGGCCTGAAGTCATACTGGTGGAATTCTTGAGCTTGTTGCGCAAGGATTGCGGGATATCAATGCCTGAGGGGTTAAGCTGTCCCCTGCACTCTCGTGCATCAACAATCGGCAAATGAATCTTCCGGGTCTGCCCTGAACAATCGCCCAGAAATATACGTTTTTCTGCCAAAGAAGTCATATCTCTCTATCCCATAACTCAAATTATGCCCTGAAGCTAACACAGCGGTCGCCTGCAATTAAAGCAAATTATCCGCCAAACTGGTTCAAAATCCAGCCGAGCAGCATCACCTGCGGCACCGTGACCAGCGGCAGGGCTAGCGCAGCTTTCCATGAGCCTGTCATATTTTTGATGACCATGATTTCCGTATAATCCGTTGCTACGCCCGCCATCATAAAAGCAAAGCCGTTACCTGGCGCGGCTGCGCGCGTCACCAAATCCGCGCCGATGGGCGATGAACCTTCTGAACAAACCTCTATCACTGTGGTGGCGAGCAGTGTCAGAAACAATCCCATCACTGTTGGACCGAACCAGGTGGCGAATGCATCCGCGGGCACAAAGCTGCGCAGCAATGCGGCCAATACCACGCCGAACAACAACCAGCGCAAAACCATTCTGCCGTCACGCCAGCCATCGCGCGCGATGGCTGCCCAAAAATTTCTATCAGGGCGAAAAACTTTCAAGCGCATGCGCGCATCCGCTATCACATTGAAATTTTCCGGCAATTCAATTGTGTTTGGATTATCCGGAAGAATTTTACGCGCCACCAGTATTTGCACAATCAATCCTGTAACAATCGCAATCACGGCTGACCCCAGAATAAAGACCAGCGTCCATTTGATGCCAATTAACGCAAATAAAATAAATGTCAGCGAAATTGAATTCCACGGGCTGGCGATAAGGAATGTCATGACCTGCGCCAGGCTCGCGCCCCGTTCATATAATTTCACGCCTACCATTAATATCCCGTGGGAACACAGGTCCAATAATAACCCCGCCCCCGCCGCGCGGAAAATGCCGCCCAATGTATCCCCGCGCCCCAGAATGGCTGCAAAATATTCTTTTGGCACGCGGCTGAACAAACCGACAAAAAACAGGCCAATTAATACACCCCACCACATGACAGAAAGAAAATCCCAAATGTGATGGCCCATCATGCCAATGACGGGCAGATCTGCAACATATGCGCCTAAAGCAATCAGAATAAACGCCGTGCTGCCCCAAAATAGATAATCCGGCCTGGTAGAAGGTATGTGACAAGCTTCCCCAGCATCATGTTTATGTTTTTCAGGTTCGGGCGGACAGCAGGAAGACATGACTCATATATAGTATAGGGAGCCGCGCCTTGAAATGAAATGGGGCGACCGATGGGGCCCGCGCGCAGGCGCGCAAAAGAATAAGCGAGCCAAATAAAGGAAATTGAAAAATGGGGCGACCGACGGGGCTCGAACCCGCGACCACTCGGACCACAACCGAGAGCTCTACCGCTGAGCTACGGCCGCCACAAGCCAACACTCATGGCAAAAACCCGTCTGGGGAGCAAGTAAAATTATATGGGGGAAAAGCAATTATCTAACTCTGTAGCGCAGAGTGACAGCTGGACTTCCTACGCTATGCGCCGGAAAATCATAAGTCAATATATTTTGTGCAGATGCAAATAAATAGGGCTGACATTTTTTATGGATACTCACATCCTGAAATGACCCTGTGAAGAAATCACAGTGTCATCCAACAACACCGAACCCCAGACAGAGGATGACATGGCCACCCATAAGGCATTTTTAGATAAAGTTAAGGAACATAACGTTGAATTTGTTGACCTGCGTTTCACTGATTCACGCGGCGTCCTGCACCACCTGACCCAGCATATTTCGACCGTAGACGCAGATTCACTAAGCGAAGGATTTATGATTGATGGATCATCCATCAATGGCTGGAAAGCCATCAACGAGTCCGACATGGTTTTAAAACCCGATTCCGCGACCGCAGTATTGGACCCCTTCACAGCACACCCCACATTAAACGTTTATTGCGATGTGCATGATCCGATTGAAAAAGTGCCTTATGACCGCGATCCACGCTCTATTGCCAAGGCGGCTGAGAAATTCATTGGTGACAGCGGCATTGCTGATACGGCATTCTTTGGGCCGGAAGCTGAATTCTTTTTGTTCGACAGCATCACCTATAAATCATCGCCCTACTCCACCTTCTATCACTTGGAAGATGGCGAGCTGCCTTATACCTCCGGCCAGGATATCGCAGGCGGAAACATGGGTCACCGTCCGGGCATGAAGGGTGGCTATTTCCCCTGCGCCCCAGTGGACAGCACCGTTGATATTCGTTCTGAAATGATCCGCGCCATGGCAGATATGGGCCTGGGCGTTGAAAAGCACCACCACGAAGTTGCCTCGGCGCAATCAGAACTGGGAATTAAATTCAGCACTCTCATCAATGCGGCAGACCAATTGCAAATCTATAAATATGTCGTACGTAACGTCGCGCATGCTTATGGCAAGACTGCAACCTTTATGCCGAAACCTGTGTTTGGTGATAACGGTTCAGGTATGCACGTGCATCAATCTTTGTGGAAAGATGGCAAACCATTATTTGCTGGCAAAGAGTACGCAAACCTGTCTGAAACCTGCCTTTACTATATCGGCGGGATCCTCAAACACGCAAAGGCACTGAACGCTTTCACCAATCCCACAACGAACAGCTATAAACGCCTTGTGCCAGGCTACGAAGCCCCGGTGCTGCTGGCTTACTCTCAGCGTAACCGCTCTGCGTCATGTCGCATTCCGCTGTCTGGCGATAATCCAAAAGCCAAACGGATCGAAGTGAGATTCCCGGATCCAACAGCAAACCCTTACCTGGCGTTTACAGCAATGTTGATGGCAGGATTAGATGGCATTAAAAATAAAATCCATCCGGGCGAAGCCAATGACAGTGACCTCTACCACTTGCCACCCAAACAACTTGCAAAAATTCCGACCGTTTGCCGGACCTTGCGCGAGTCTATCGAAGCATTGGAAAAAGATCACAAATTCCTGATGGAAGGCAATGTCTTCAGCCAATCCGCTATCGAAGGTTATTCTGAGCTATTGCTGGAAGACACCATTGCATACGAAATGATGCCACATCCGATTGAGTTCGAGCGGTATTATTCACGCTAGGATTTTTATATACTCAACTTACAGGCAGCCCTTACCGGCTGCCTGTTTGGTTTTTGGCCCCCTGCAATTATTATAAAAATTGACTTTGAGACGCCATTTTTCCTAGGCTGTTGAGGTTATGACAGATTTTTACCTCATCCGGCATGCCGAAGCCCTGGACCCCGTTAATTTTCCCAACTTCGAAAGCCAGGGAAATGCACGGCTGCCGCTGACGCAGCGCGGCGTCCTGCAGGCAAATCTGACAGCCGTTGCAATGCGTGATCTCCTTTTAGAAAAAGAAGATTTTACAGGCAAAGATCGCCGTATTCTATTATTCCATAGCCCCTATGAACGCGCGTGGCATACTGCTGATATCATTTCACAGGAATTGAGCTATTTCGAAAAATTTTATCGTGAGCAGCATGCCGATCTACGTGAACAGGATTTGGGTAAATGGGACGGGATTCATAAAGATAGATGGAAAGACATTGCACCAGAAACTTACCATGCCTGGAAGACCAAGGCGGAACAAATGTTGGGTTTCTATGCGCCTACGCCAGATGGTGAGAAGCCGGTAGACGTCTGGTCCCGTGTGAAGAACAGTGCCTTTGCCTCCATCAGCCGCACTATCCAGCAAACAGATGCAACAGATGTGATTATTGTTTCACATGGCATGACCACACGCGCGTTGATCATGGTCTTCAATAAAACTGATATTCCCATTCATGATTATTTCCATCAAATATCAAACCCGCCCAATGCTGCTGTCCACCTTGTGACAGAAAATCCAACGGATAGCTCCTTGCGCGCACATGGCACCCGCTACCGACACGAAGGTTTGATTTATGACCCAGCCGCAGAAGCTCACAATCTTGTAAAAGCTTACACAAAAGCAGAGATGGACGCAGCAGTGTACCGAAAGGGCTCACTCATTAATCCAAATCGGGATCAACATCCCGGACCCTTTTAGGAACCGCTTTCCAAGGCAGCGATTCTTATACTAACTACGGTTATGTCCGATCTCTTTGCCCTTGCCGCTGCCCGTGATGAAAAACCCAAAAAGGGCGCGAATACGAACGCTTACGATGCTTCATCCATTGAGGTCCTGGAAGGTCTGGAGCCTGTGCGCCGCCGCCCTGGCATGTATATCGGCGGCACGGATGAACGCGCGCTGCATCATTTGGTTGCTGAGGTCCTCGATAACTCAATGGACGAAGCCGTTGCCGGCCATGCTTCAGATATCTGGATTGGCCTGACCAAGGAACAATATGTGGCGGTGGCAGATAACGGCCGCGGCATTCCCGTTGACCCCCACCCCAAATTCCCGAAATTATCCAGATCGGAAGAGCAC
>DPZW01000026.1:0-307 GCA_003536545.1 Rhodospirillaceae bacterium | reverse complement strand
CACCCCAAATTCCCGAAATTATCCGCGCTGGAAGTGATCCTGACCACGCTGCATTCAGGCGGAAAGTTTTCCGATAAGGCCTATGCCACTTCAGGGGGCTTGCATGGCGTGGGTGTCTCTGTCGTCAATGCCTTGTCCGATGACCTGAAAGTGATTGTTAACCGTGATGGCAAAACATGGCAGCAAAACTATTCACGTGGTACGCCGCAGGGTAAATTAAAAGCCACAGCCGCCAGCAAAGAAACCGGCACCACCATTACCTTTCACCCCGATGCACAAATTTTTGGCAATGAATTAAAATTTCAAC
>DPZW01000051.1 GCA_003536545.1 Rhodospirillaceae bacterium | reverse complement strand
AGCCTTTGGCGAAATCAACCTCTCCGCCCAGCGAAACATTGCCGCCGGGCCGAGAGGTTGATTTCGCCAAAGGCTTGATCGCGTCGACCAGCGCATTGCCTGCATCGATATCCACGCCGGAATCTTTATAGCTGAGAGGAGTGTTTTGGGTCATTTTCGCTTGCCGTGTGATAGCGCGCGCCGCTATGGTTTGGCAAGGGAATCGTGATGAAAAGACTAATTTTGGGCCTGATTTTATTGTTGCCGCTGCCGGCACTCGCCAATGCGCCTTATGTGGTGAGTGGCGTGACCGTGGATGTGACAGCCGATAGTGCCGGGGAGGCGCGTAATCAGGCAATTATCGAAGGTCAGCGCAAGGCCTTTATGAACCTGGCCACGCAACTCGTGCCCGGCGAAACCATTCCTGATGTCACAGATACGCAGATCGGTAATATGGTTAGCGATTTCCGTATAGAAAAAGAACAATTTGGGGCCAAACGTTATGTGGCAACCTTCACGTTCCGTTTCCGGCAAAATCCGGTGCGCGTTGCTTTTGGCAATGCAGCCATTCCGTCACCCCATGAATTGGCCGCACGCCCACCTGCGCCCACAGAAACTGTGACCACAACGGTGATTACGTCTACCACTGAAACCACAGCAGACAGCCTCCCGCCTGTTGCAGCCGCACCGGATGCAACAGAACTGGTGCCAGATGCCCCGCGCGACGTAGCTGCGATTATCAGCAATGAGGCTGCTCAAGGTTTGCCGCCCGTTGCAGCGACAGCAGACAGTTTGCCACCTGTTCTCACGGTTGAAAATAATCCATTGCCTGCGGGTGTGGATGCAAATTCACCGATTAAAATTATGCTGATTGAATCTGCGAATAAAAATCCGGCTGCTCTGCAAATGGCCGCGGATAAATTGCGCAGGACGCCGGGCGTGATTGATCTGGCCTATGGTGCTTCGCAAAAGGTGGTCCGCATGGCCTATCGTGGTGATACGGCGCAACTGGTCAGCAATCTGCAGGGGCGGGGTATCAGCTTGCAGCAAAAAGTGCCCACACAACCGCCGCTCTATACAATTTCGCCATAAAGGAATTTTTCAATGTCCCAAATGGCATTCCAGTTTGATCCCGCGCCATCATATACCGCTACCAATTTTTTGGTGAGTGATAATAATCGCGCCGCCTATGATGCCATTTATGCCTGGCCGAACTGGCCCGCGCCAGTGGTCATTCTGGTGGGTGCGGTAGGCGTGGGGAAAACGCATCTGCTCGAATTATGGCGGCAGCGTTCGGAAGCCATGACATGTGACTATCAGAATCTGGATGATAATTTTAATCCCACGCGCTTTGCCCAGCGGCCTGTGGCAATTGATGAAGCTGATAAAGTCGCAGGCAATATCGGCAGCGAGCGCGCGCTGTTTCACCTCTATAATCTGGCTCTGCAGAATAAGCAGACCCTCCTGCTGACCGCGGAAAATCACCCGCAGCAGTGGGGATTGCTATTGCCAGACCTGGCGTCGCGCCTTCGGGCCGCCATTGTGGTGGAGATTTCAGACCCGGATGAAAGGCTGATGCGCCAGCTTTACATGAAACTATTTGGCGATCGGCAGATTCATGTGCCAGAACAGGTCATAGACTGGCTGTTGGCGCGGCTGGAGAGATCGGCGGTGACGGCCATGCATGTGGTGGCTGCGCTTGATCAGGCTGCGCTGGAGCATCAAAAACCGATAACGATTTTTTTAGCGCGGAAAGCTTTAGGATATAATGACGAAGAAGACGGCCAACATAGCTGATATCAATGAATTTCGTACTCTGCTGGTGTTTGAATGGGGCAGTCGGGCATTGCGCATTTTGGGCCGCGACTCCAACGGTAAAAAGATCAAGAATAATATTTTTTATCCCAATCGCTCTGTCACTGCAGAAGAGGCGACTGCCTTCATAAGGCGGGAGCTCTTGCCGTTTAAGGCAGATATAAATGCAGGCAAAGTGACCATTCAGGCCATTGCAACCGAAGTTTTGCGCTGCATGGATTCAGGGCCCTGCTTGCAAAACGTTAAAGATAAAACAGGGATAGAATTTGGAATTATTGATCCGAAACGTGAATTGGAATTATGTGCAAAGGGATATTGGTCGCATTTAGAATTAGCGGGAATTTTTGTGCATTTTGGCGGCAAAAGCACGGAGTTTGGAAGAGTTACCGAAATAGGAAATCTTCATTTCGTGGAAGGATTAAATGGCGATTGCCGTGGCAGCGAAGATTGCGCAGAACGCATGGCCGATGCCATTCAACGTGTGGACAGACGCTCCACGGAAGATGCTCTTATTCTGACAGGCAATGTGATGTGCGAGATCGGCTTTATGCTGAATGGTGCAAAGGGTTTTCAGGATTTTATTATGCTGGACGCTGAAAAACTGCGAAATGCTTTGATCGCTCATCGTGATAACCCTTTATTTCTGGATGGTGGCCAGAAACGCACGGCGCAAGAAATTAAACTGGCAACGGAAGTTTTAATTGGGTTTCTGGAAAGAATGGATAATATCCAGACGGTTGTAATCTCCCGCGCAAACGCGCGGAGCGGATTATTATGTGAAATGGTCGATGCAGAGCAATGCCGCTTGCGCCAAAGCTTTATGCCACGTCAATCAGTACCAGGCGGCCCGACTTAATCTGTAGCGCAATTTTACCGTTCATCAATGCGCGCGCGTGATGGCCAAAAACTTCATCACGCCAGCCGTGCGCAATCGGTGAATCCAGCCCCAATGCAAAATTATTTAAATCGGCGGGCGAGGCGATTAATCGTGGATTAATATCTTCACTTTCACTAACGTGACGCAACAAGACGCGCAGCAATTCAATCACGGCTTCC
>DPZW01000089.1 GCA_003536545.1 Rhodospirillaceae bacterium | reverse complement strand
GCTTTATGCCACCCAGTGTCACGCGGCCATGTGCGCCGGGGCCAATCCCCAGATAATCACCATATTCCCAATAGGCAAGGTTGTGGCGTGAGGCCTGGCCTGCGCGCGCATGGTTGGAAATTTCATAGGCAGGCATATTTTCTGCGGCACACATGGATTGTGTCAGTTCAAACATTTCGGCAGATGCATCATCCCCGGCGGTCATTTGCTCGCCTTTTTGCGCACGCATATAAAAAGGCGTACCGGGCTCGATGGTCAGTTGATAAAGCGATAAATGATCAAGCCGGAGCATAAGAATTTCTGTGAGCTCACTTTGCCAATCTGCAACTGTTTGCCCAGCGCGCGCATAAATAAAATCAGCAGACGTGCGGGCGAAAACTTGCCGGGCAACCTCCAGTGCCGCCATAGCCTCATCCCGCGAATGGCGGCGGCCTAAAAATCGTAAGGCATCATCCCGCATGGATTGCACGCCCAATGACACGCGGTTAATGCCAGCCGCTGCAAAATCTTTTAATTTTTCTGCCTCTACGCTACCAGGGTTGGCTTCCAGGGTGATTTCAACATTTTCATGTACCGGCCAAAGCCGATGAATTTCCTGTAAAATTCTTTCAACTATTTGCGGCTGCATCAGGCTGGGTGTGCCGCCGCCCCAGAAAATGCTGGTGATTTCGTGTTCCGGCATTTGCACATGCCAGTGTCGTAGCTCAGATATATAAGCCGCCGCCCAGGTATCATGATCAATCTTATTCGCGACATGCGAATTGAAATCACAATAGGGGCAGAGACTGGCGCAAAACGGCCAATGGATGTAAATGGCAAGCGGCGATTTAGGCAAAATAATCCTTTACCAATTGATCAAAGGCGCGCGCACGGTGGCTGACGGCAGCTTTACCCTCTGGCCCCAATTCCGCAAAGGTTTTGTTATAACCATCGGGTACAAAAAACGGATCATAGCCAAACAAATAATCACCACGGCCGGGAAAGATTAAATTCCCGGCACTGCGACCTTCGGCGTAAACCACATCGCCGTCTGGCCAGGCGAGGGCGAGGACACAAACAAATTCAGCACGCGTATTTTGATTATCGCCCAATTCACGGAAAATTTTTTGCGTGGCTGCCGTGAAATCTTTGCTGCTGCCCGCCCAACGTGAAGAATAAATTCCCGGTGCACCATCCAGTCCTTCCACGCACAGGCCACTGTCGTCCGCCAGGGCAGGGAGCTTGGTCACTGCGGCGGCTGTCAGGGCTTTGATGCGCGCATTTTCATGAAAGGTTTTGCCGTCTTCATTGGGCTCCGGCAGGCCCTGGTCATGTGACGTGATAAATTTCTTCACATAGGGCGAGAGCAGAATTTGGATTTCAGAGATTTTATCTTTGTTGTGGCTGGCCACCAGGAGTTCGGGTTCCTTAAAGCGGCGCATGGATCTATGCCGCCGCTTTCATTTGTAGCAGCGCATCCTGCTGTTTAGCAATCAATTGCTGAATACCTTCATCTGCCAGTTTCATCAATGCATCAAACTTACTGCGGTCAAAGGTGCTGCCTTCGGCAGTTGCCTGCACTTCAACCAATAATCCTGATTGTGTCATAACAAAATTCGCATCGGCATCTGCTGTGCTGTCCTCATTATAATCCAGATCCAGATAAGCAGTTCCATTCACTACCCCACATGAAATGGCGGCCACGGCTTCGCGCAAGGGATTTTTCGCAAGTTTACCATTAGTCATCGCCCAATTCACAGCCTGATGCAGTGCAAGGTAGGAACCTGTGATCGCTGCTGTGCGCGTGCCGCCATCGGCCTGCAAAACATCGCAATCCAGTTTAATTTGTGTCTCACCCATCAACGACGTATCAATAATTGCGCGCAGGCTACGCCCAATCAGGCGTTGAATTTCCTGAGTGCGTCCGGATTGTTTGCCTTTGGCGGCCTCGCGGTCCATGCGGTCGTGGGTAGAGCGCGGCAGCATACCGTATTCCGCCGTTACCCAGCCTGTGCCTTTGCCTTTTAAAAACGGCGGTACTTTGCTTTCAAAACTGGCGGTGCATAATACATGTGTATCGCCGAATTGCACCAGGCACGAACCTTCCGCATGACGGGCATAACCCATGGTAAAACATACATCGCGCAATTGATCGGGCTGGCGGTTGTTATGGCGCATTAAATTTCCTTTATGTTTTTCTGGGCGGAATAAAGCATAACGGGCTGGGAAAGGTCAATTGAGAATTCGGGATAAATGCCGTATGGATAAGGGATGAAGTGGATTGTCTCTTTGATATTGCTCTGCCTGCTGGCAGCTCCTGCATTGGCGCAGCTGGATTATCAGCAGGGTGAAAAAAACAACAGCCCTAAGCAAGCAGCAGGGAGTGTAGAGAGACAAGATGATCCGGCTGTACGGATTAAAAAAACACGTGCAGAAGAATTAACAGTACGGCCGGACTGGTATGGATTATTTATGGCATGGGCCCAGAAAAATCCGGGTGCAGTGTTGGCAGGCCTTAGGGATCAAAACACCTTTGATAACTTTGCAAGCTTTATGGCCTGTGACTGGGTTCGCGATTATCGGAATAATGATGTGATCTGGCCACAAAAACAGGTTGAGATTGTGCAAAAATTTAATGAGCGCGCGCTGAATCCGCAAACCCGTTTTCGTTTGCTGACCTATGCTGTTCTGGGTCCTTATGTGTCAGAGCAGCAGCAATTTGTATTCCGGCCGTTGGACGGCGCGGCTTTCAGCATCAAATTCCCAACCAATAAAATTTTTGGTATAGAAGATGATTGTGACGGCAAGGTGGTGGTTTCGTCGCCATGGCCAGCAGAATTTGTGATCGG
>DPZW01000086.1:1161-3556 GCA_003536545.1 Rhodospirillaceae bacterium | reverse complement strand
CATTTTCCGGAAATAGACCTGTGGGCCGCCAATGTGTTGTATCTTGGCAAGGGCCAGTTTTTATTATCAAACAGCGAGTTATCACGGTTTTTTCACAAGCCGGTTGATATGACATTAAAATACGGATTTATAGGGGCTTTGGTGATTTATCTGGGGCTGCTGGCCGCACAGGTCCGCATTCCGGAGACCATTAAATCCAGGCTAAACTTCGTTTTCATTACGGTTTTTACGTCAGTTTTGATGATTATCAACGTTTTATTCAAGGAATTCTGGGGCCGCGCCAGACCATCCCAGATCACAGAATTTGGTGGAAAAGCTGATTTTACGGCGGCATGGCAGGTCACAAATCAGTGCCAGAGCAATTGTGCATTTACGTCCGGACACGCCGGAATCGCGGCATGTTTGGCATTATTGGCGGTGTTTTTGCCTGCAAAATATCGCATGCCATATTTGATTTTTGCGGTGATTTTTTATGCGGTTGCCAGCTTCATGCGCATGGCGCGTGGCGCGCATTTTTTGTCTGATGTGACCATCTCAGGGTTCGTGGTTTTGGTGGTTGCAATGCTGGTGAAGGACATTCTCAGGCTACGGTTATAACCTGTGTTTCATAGCATATTCTGATTATTATCCCATACTTTACATAATATATATTATCAGGATAAGAGATGGTGAAACAGGCAGCAGAAATAGAGGTCACCCGGATGCTTTTTCGGCCCATGCGCCGCTCGCATTTTGCTCCCAATAACTGGCCTGATGACCGGCATCAATCGCGCGTTTCCAAATGCTGCGGCTGGATTTAATCGCATCTGAATCTGCGCCATCCAGCATGACGCAAACCATTTCAAATGCATTGTCATTCGCGCAATCCATGCCGCCGGTCAGGATCAATAAATTGGCATGATTGGGCGGCGAAATGTCATCTGTCCCCAGCAACACGGGCTGCCCTGCTGCCCCCTTTTCCGATGCCAGGCCATGAGGCAAAAAGCTGGCCGGATCTTCGGCCCAGAGCCGGGTATTGAGGTCTGCGGCGCGTTCATCGCTATCGCAGAGCACGTAGGCGCGCATACCGCGCTCCAATGCCTTGGGAAGAATGCCTGCGAGGGCCTGAGACAGCGTTGATCGCCCTAATTGGTAAAAACGATAAATTGCCATTATTTGTGAAACATAGAGAATAAATGCGGCTTGCGCTAGTTCTTGGTGGGTGGCGAGGTTCCGGATTCGATGCCCTCATCCTCAACGTCTATATACCACGGCTTTTGCCGCGGCGTGTTAAAAACCGTCCATTCATCCATGTTCTGCGCTGGTGATTGCGGATTTAAATCCTGCTGCAATGATGCATTTAAAATCTGATCCATAATTTAAATATCCTCATAAAAATCAAAATTGGCGGCGTGGTTATCCCGCCACCATAACGTTCATTATACGGGATAACGTCGTCAATAATCACATGAAACCTTTATGAAAATTATCAGCAAATTTACAATAAATTTTCATAAAAAGCCGCAAATACACGTCCTTTTTAAAGAACGCATACATGGGCATGGGTCCATGAAATCAGAAAATTTTAACCGATAGATTCAAACTGTTCGGCAATCAGGCGATCCAGCAAACGCACGCCCACCCCTGTCGCATTATCCGTATGCACACCAATCGGCTTTTTGATATTGGCAGTGCCTGCAATATCCATATGCACCCATTTGGTTTCTTTTTTCACAAAACGCTGTAAAAAGATTCCGCCCATAGATGATCCTGCGGTGCGGTCTGTGCCAATATTTTGCATGTCGGCAAAACGGCTGTTGATTTGTTCGTCAAAAGTATCGCAAAGCGGCAGTTCCCAGCATAATTCGCTGGTTGCGGCACCGGCAGCTATAATCTTCTGAATCAAATCTTTATCGTTCCCCATCACGCCCGTATATTCATGGCCCAGCGCAACCAAAACCGCACCGGTCAGCGTCGCAAGATTGATCATATGCTTTGGCTTAAAACGCTCCTGCGCGTACCAGAGCACATCTGCCAGCACCAGGCGGCCTTCGGCATCCGTGTTTAATACTTCAATTGTTTGGCCCGACATCGACGTCAAAATATCACCCGGACGAATAGCATTGCCGTCTGGCATATTTTCAACCAACCCCATCAGGCCCACCACATTCACCTTCGCTTTACGCTTGGCGAGTGCATAGAATAATCCCGCCACCGTGCCCGCGCCGGACATATCATATTTCATTTCTTCCATGCCGCCTGCTGGTTTGATGGAAATACCGCCCGTGTCGAAGGTGATGCCCTTGCCCACCAGCACCACCGGTGCCTGGTCCTTGGCAGCACCGTCATAGCGCAGCACGATGAAGCGCGGCGGCTGGGCCGAGCCGTTGGTGACCGACAGGAAGGAGCCCATGCC
>DPZW01000086.1:807-1045 GCA_003536545.1 Rhodospirillaceae bacterium | reverse complement strand
TTTGATGGAAATACCGCCCGTGTCAAACGTCACGCCTTTGCCGCACACAGCTAGCGGAATGGACCGGTCAGACGGATCCCCCATCCACTGCATCACAACCATGCGTGCCGGACGCACCGAACCCTGTGCAACGCCCAGCAATGATCCCATGCCTAGCTTTGCCATAGCTTTGTCATCCAGAACCTCAACCTTTACACCGAGCGGCGAGAGTGTTGATTTCACGCGGCTGGCAAATTCT
>DPZW01000086.1:0-576 GCA_003536545.1 Rhodospirillaceae bacterium | reverse complement strand
CAGGATATAAAATATTCGGCGGCTCGTTGCCAAAATCGCGCGTGAAGTAAACGCCCTCGCAGACTGCACCCAGATGCGCAAAAATCTGTTTGGATACGGCCGGGTCGCCAGACATCACCGTGATTTGTTTTAAAGTTGGCTTGGATGCTTCTTTTTGTTTGGTGAAATAGCGATCAAAACGATAGCTGCGCAGCACCAAACCAGACGCCGCATAAGCCGCATGCTCTTCATCCTCTATCATCACCGTGATAGATTTCATTCCTGCAGCATTAAAATGTGGCACAGCATTTGCAAATGCGGCCTCCACATCCTGCGTGCCGGTATCAGATTTTACGCCACCAATCAGAAAAGCATGGCTGTATGCCGAACCTTTGGGCAGCATCACAGACAGAACCTGTTTTGCCTTACCCTTAAAACGGCTGTTTTCAATTGCGCGCGATAATTCACCCTTGCTGGCCTTGTCGAGGTCCTTTGCCGCACCTTCCAGCTTGCCCTCTCCAACCATCATCGCAATGCCTGCGTGGGCAGCTGCAGCAGCGGATGTACGTTTCTGTTTTGTGGGGGCAATAAATGTGA
>DPZW01000186.1:7575-8123 GCA_003536545.1 Rhodospirillaceae bacterium | reverse complement strand
CAAAAGGTCCTGCAAGTCACTACCTTCACGGCGGATTTCAACCTCTCCTGGCTGAATGGAAGAAAGCGCAAGCAGATTATCAATCAATGAAACCAGACTATCTGCCGCTTCCAGAATGTTCTGGACATAACTGTCCTGCTTGGGGTTCAGGGCCCCCGTGGATGGTAATTTCAATAATTCCGTAAAACCCGTAATGGTATTGAGCGGTGTGCGCAATTGATATGATACATTGTATAAAAATTCAGACTTCAGGCGATCGGCCGCAACCAAGGCATCCGCCCGCTCACGCAGCGCGCTGGTGAGTTTGGCCTTATCCGTGACATCAAGAAAACGCAGCAGCAAGGCACCATCGGGCAAAGGTTGCGCCGCAAATTCCACCACGCGGCCATCAGCGAGTTGGTAGGTTTGATCAACTGCAAGATGCGAGAGCGGTGCGAGCACAAGCGAATGCCGAAAATCTGCCCAATCTTCGTTAGAGAAATGGGATGCGATAATGGTGCCCACATCCTGCCAATGCGGTTTCAATTGCAACGCGGCATCGCTGAGCG
>DPZW01000186.1:0-7407 GCA_003536545.1 Rhodospirillaceae bacterium | reverse complement strand
CCCTCTTCCCCTACACGACTCTCTTCCGATCTATTGCAACGCGGCATCGCTGAGCGACCAGATGGTTTGAAAAGCAGGATTCCATAATTGCACGCGGCCATCACCGCCCAATAAAACCGTACCTTCGCGCAGGTTATCGAGCGTTTCGCGCTGCACAGCAATCTGTGTGTTAAATGCAGCTTCCAGCGCAAGACGATCCGTGATGTCTTCAAGCATGCACAGCAAGCCGCCCGCAGGATGCGGCATCACGCGCAAATGCAGGGTGGTGCCGTCCAACAAATGCAAAAGCTCATCATGTGGCTGCAGCAGATTGGTAAACCATGCCGACCATTCTTCCCGCACGCGCCGGAAATCTGGATATTCCGGCAAGCGGCCAACCTCGCGCATCGCGTTCATCACCTGCGCCAATGTGGGCCCGGCATCCAGCTGCGCAGAAACCAAAAGTGTTAGGGATAGAAAACTGGGGTTATAGAATTTGAGTTTCTGGTCATTGCCAAAAATCGCTACGCCGGTTGAAAGATCCTGCAGAACCTGGGCTTCGGCATTTTGCGCCCGCGTCAGCTCGCTCTCCAGTTCTTCAGTTTTAGTTTGATCCAGCGCAAAACCAAAAACACCGCGATCAATCACCTGCTCAGTCACCAAAAGCAAACGCCGCTCTCCACCCACAATAATGTGGCGCAAAGCAGTCACAGGTTTTTGTGTGGATTTCGCTTCGCGCGCCAGCGACCGGCCATCCGGGTCCGAGGCATGGCGCATGAGCTCAATCTGGCCGTCAATCACTTCATCTGAAGTTTTGCCAATCGCTTCGGCATAGGCGCGGTTTACCCAGGTGAGGTTCAGGTCCGCATCACGCAACCACGCCGCACGTGGCATGGCATCCAGTGACTGCTGAAACAGCAGAGACGCAACATTCGATTGTTTTTTGCGCAGCGCAAACATGCCATACTATAGCACGGCGTATTTGCTTGTCATCCAGTGCGGATGACTAGTAGCGATACAGCTCCGGCTTGAACGGGCCATCAACCGGCACGCCGATATAATCCGCCTGTTCCTTGGTCAGCTTGGTCAGCGTCACGCCCAATTTTGCCAGGTGCAAACGCGCTACTTTTTCATCCAGATGTTTGGGCAGCACGTAAACCTGCCGCTCGTACTTCCCTGCAGGCGCGGTATAAAGTTCAATCTGCGCGAGGGTCTGATTGGTGAAAGATGCAGACATCACAAAGCTGGGGTGGCCGGTTGCGCAACCCAGGTTCACCAGGCGGCCTTCGGCCAATAACAGAATACGTTTGCCATCGGGGAATTCCACTTCATCCACCTGCGGTTTCACATTGTGCCATTTCATGTTGCGCAGCGCGCCAACCTGAATTTCATTATCGAAATGCCCGATGTTGCACACAATCGCACGGTCTTTCATCGCGCGCATGTGGTCTACGGTGATGATATCTTTGTTGCCGGTTGTCGTCACAAAAATATCGGCGGTTTTCACCACTTCTTCCATTGTGCGGACTTCATAGCCTTCCATCGCGGCCTGCAATGCGCAGATCGGATCGATTTCCGTGACGGTCACGCGCGCGCCTGCATTGCGCAGGGAAGCAGCAGAACCCTTGCCCACATCGCCGTAACCGCAGACAACAGCTGTCTTGCCCGACATCATCACGTCAGTTGCGCGGCGGATGCCATCCACCAAACTTTCGCGGCAACCATAAAGGTTATCAAATTTGGATTTGGTTACGCTGTCATTCACGTTAATCACGGGCGTCAGCAATTTACCCTTTTTCGCGAGTTCAGCGAGGCGGTGCACGCCCGTTGTGGTTTCTTCGGAAATACCTTTGATATCTTTCAGCATCTCCGGATATTTTTCATGCAGCAGCAGTGAGAGATCCGCGCCGTCATCAAGAATCATGTTTGGTGTCCAGCCGTTCGGGCCGCGAATGGTTTGTTCGATGCACCACATATATTCTTCTTCCGTCTCACCCTTCCAGGCAAAAACCGGAACGCCCGCCGCCGCAACCGCCGCAGCGGCGTGATCTTGCGTTGAGAAAATATTGCACGACGACCAGCGCACTTCCGCACCCAGATGCGTGAGGGTTTCAATCAGCACGGCGGTTTGAATGGTCATATGCAGGCAGCCCGCAATCCGCGCGCCCTTCAGGGGTTTTTGTGCGCCGTATTCTTCGCGTGTGGCCATCAGGCCCGGCATTTCAATTTCCGCGAGGGTGATTTCCTTCCTCCCCCATTCGGCCAATGAAATATCTTTGACTTTAAAATCCTGATTTGCGTTTTGCGCTGTTGCTACCTGACCCATGTGAGAGTTCCCCTGGTTATATGTAAGATGTGATGTGTGATAGCCTTCCCCAGGCAGGGCGGCAAGCGTTATTCCGTTTCGTCAAAGCGGCGTTCGACCAATTGGCGCAGGTTATTTGCTGCTGTTTCAGCATCGACGCCAGAAGCGGAAATAGAAATTTTTGTGCCCTGTGATGCCACCAGCATCATCAGATCCATGATAGATGTGCCATCGACCTGCATGTCGCCTTTTTCTTTTTCCACAACAATCTGGGATTCATACTGGCTGGCCATTTTTACAAATTTTGCCGCGGCGCGCGCATGCAATCCGCGTACATTGGTGATCGTCGCATGCACCACCACCCAGGTATCATGACAGGTAATATTCACCGCAGCATTACCCATTTTTGAGTAATTCAGAGGCCACATTGATATATTTGCGCCCCGCATCACAGGCATCGACCGCGGCCTTATGCAATTCTTCGGTTTTACGCGCGGCTGCCAGTTTAATCAGCATCGGCAGGTTCACGCCTGCCAGCACTTCAATATTCTTATGTGTTTCCAAAAGCGAGATGGAAAGATTGGACGGCGTGCCGCCGAACAAATCCGTCGCCACAATCACACCCTTGCCGCCGGCCACGGCTGCTACCGCATTCTGGATATCGGTACGGCGTTGCGCCATATCGTCATCAGGAAAAATACAGACGGTCTTCACCGCTTCCTGTGGCCCCACCACATGCTGCATGGCCGCCAGCAATTCATCTGCGAGGTTTCCATGGGTCACTAATACAATGCCTATCATGGGACTGTATGTAACGCTGCTTTGGACAAATGTCACGTTTGGAATGGCCAACGCAATATAATTGCCAATGTTTCGCAATTATATTTCTTTTAACTGGGCAATTATGGCATTTTTATGACAATTATAAATCTATAAAATTTTAATAAATTGCTGGTTGAAATTTTATAAGGCATTCTGTTATCCTCAATGAATGTTAAGGGAAAGGCCTCGGGCCAATAGGTTAACCGCTGAAGAAGCATTGGCAGTATTGAATGCCACAAAAGATCTCCCGCCGGGGCCATTTGAATATAGGCTAGGCTCAGGCCAGCTGGTCACAGGCGAAATTGACCCGCCACGCAAAACAACATTTTTCAGCTGGTCTGAATTCAAAACCCTTTTGGAAGAACAATGCCGTGCAGAAAGTGCAGATATTACTGTCCTGCTGGAGCCCTATAATGAGGTTTGCGAGCGACATGGTTTTGCGCCTGTACCAATCAAAAATTTCAAGCCCGCAGAACTAGAAACCAATACAATGATGCTGCAAATCAAATTGCAGCAGAAGATTGACGCCGCAAAAACTGCCCGTGAAACGCACCGCAAGCAATTTGGTGATATTATCCAGACGCATAAGGGGTATTATACATTTGATGAATTCATCCAGCGGTCTTTGGCAAAAAATATTAATCTTCCAAACCGGCAGGCAAAAAAGGAAGCCAATTTTCATGCGCGTGGCTATGTAAATAACCAAGATGAAATTAGTAATCATGAAAGAGATCTGGCAAGTCTTGTTGAAGCCACCCAAAGAATTTTCCCCAAGGAAAATAAATTATTTGACGGGCTATATCCTAAAGCTACGGCCATCGTCAAAGATGCTTTAAGAGCAGGCTTTAACGACAGCGACCCTATGGTCATCCATACCCAGCCATCAGAGAGCAGTGTTTATGCGCGCTGGAACTGGAGCCATCCGGAAGGCCATAAATTCTTAATCGACAGCCGGGCATTTTCAACACTGCTGGAACAGCTTGAAGGCAAAGATTCTGAATTATGCACACAGGTATTCTGGCGGATGGATAATTACACCGTCGATCAGGTCGCTGAAGTCTATCCGGAATGGGGCTTTTGCGCAGGCTGGACCGGATACGATAAATATCAGCCCGCAATACGGCCGGATGAATGCCTGGGGCCCAAACGCGTGATGAGTGAGTTCCGGGCTTTTGATGCCGATACCAACTATGATCCATCCAGCTATATCGCCTTGCAGGATTATATGGGTGAATTGGTGCGGAATATCCGTGCCATTATCTTGCTGCGGGCGGAAGAATCCACTGCCCTGAGCAGCGATGACGCGAAAACATGGGGCATCACCCAGGCATTTAAAAGCTATAAAGTGGATGCAGAAAGCCATTCCACTACTTTGGAAAGAATTGAAC
Organism: Rhodospirillaceae bacterium; assembly: GCA_003536545.1. Taxonomy (GTDB): domain Bacteria; phylum Pseudomonadota; class Alphaproteobacteria; order UBA11073; family UBA11073; genus UBA11073. The sequence goes on along the minus strand of DPZW01000186.1, from coordinate 2,913 downwards.
GGCTGCAATCTCCACGTGGTTTGCTCGCTCAAGACCTTCAAAAAGGATCTGAAGGTGCGAAAGATGTCAGCGATTTGCTGGATGCCCTGAAAATATTTACCCCGAAATTGATGCAGCATCTCCTGCTACAGGCCGGATCATTTGATGAAAAACTATCGCCAGGAGAGCATTTGATATATGTGACCCCCCGGCGGGCAAACCATCGACACAACCGGAAACTGGATGTCGCAAATAATGGTGTTTCAACCCATGATTTATTGGAAAGAAATTTAGGGTGCAAAGTTCGGGCCAGCGCGATACAGAAATCCATCATGAATTATGCTGAACAGTTCGCCAATTCACCGTGGGAAAATGTTATCCTGGACGCCGCCGCTGCCGCGTTATGCAATGTGCCTCCAATTAAAAATGGTGAACACGTGCATAAGAATATTCCGGTTACCAAGGTGAAAATTATCACGCCGCCAGAGCGCAAGCAGGAAGAAATAGCAGCTGCCATGGGAAAACCCCCGCGTTTCTTTTCACTGGCACGCCGAAATATGGGTGTGATGGGCCCCCCTAACCCTGATCTGGGGATGAGTCTCATAGAAGTACACGCGCCAAATAAAGCGAACCGCATACCAAAAAACGGCCATCGCGAGCCCCAGTAATATACTTTGCAGCTGCTGCTAAATCATGAGCGAGGTTTATTTTTAAAACAGTGAATGCTTGGCATCGCGCGGCCAGTTCTGCTGCATCCCATGACATATCAGATCCAGCAATAGGAATGGTTGTGATACTGCTGGCCATTGCAAAGACGTCTTTAAACACCGCCGGGTCTTTGGTTTTCAGCATCCCTACGACCAGATGAATCTCACTGCCTTCGGCGCGCCAGCGGCGGCATTGCTCAGCCAGGGCTTCCGCACCGCTGTCATTATGCGCGCCGTCGTACCAGAGCTCTATGCCTTCGGGCAGCATCGCGGCAATGGGACCTGTTGTGATGCGCTGCAGGCGGCCGGGCCATTCAACGCTTTCCAGGCCTGCCGCAATCGCAGCTTCAGAAATTTCCGGCATAAATAATTTTACCGCCGTGATCGCATTCGCGGCGTTTAAAATCTGGTGCGCGCCAACCAATCCAGGCATGGGATATTTTATGCCGCTATATAAAAAACCATCCGGCAGTTCTGTTGCCGCAAAATCTTTGCCGTATTCATGCAGCGGCGCATGCAATTCCATCGCACGCGTACGGATGACGTTTCTCACCGTTTCATCCGCCTGATAGCCCATGACGCAGGGCACATGGGGCTTCATGATCCCCGCTTTCTCGCCCGCGATTTGCGCCAGGCTGTCGCCCAGGAATTCTGTGTGATCTATCGAGATGCGGGTGATGACGGATACGGCAGGTGTGACCACATTGGTAGCATCCAGCCGCCCGCCCAGACCCACCTCGAGCAACAAAACATCGGCCGGGCTGCGCGAAAATAAAACAAACGCCGCCACCGTGGTGATTTCAAAAAATGTGATGGGCGCGCCGCCATTCACTTTTTCAATTTCATCAAAGACGGAAATCAATGCTGCATCCGTGACCAGTTCCCCTGCCAGACGAATACGCTCGTTAAACCGGATCAGGTGCGGCGACGTATAAGCATGAACCCGCAGGCCCGCTGCCTCCGCCATCGCACGCATGAATGCAACCGTTGATCCCTTCCCGTTCGTGCCGGCAACATGGATAACCGGTGGCAATTGCAAATGCGGATTGCCGAGTTTTTCCAACAGCCCCCAAACGCGATCCAGCGTCAGATCAATCCGCCGGGGATGAAGCTGTTCGAGTTTTTTCAGGCGTTCATCAATTTGGGACACAAGCTGGTGTAGCCAAACCCTTCTCTGCAAGCAACTGCTCTACCACACGGTTGGATGCTTCAAGTGAAGCAGGCTTGCCCCAGAATTGGGTTAACAGTCTTTCCGAAGCCTCAGCCTTTTGGCCAGGTGTGAGCAGTTTGAATAAATCGACAGGTTTTTTAGCAAATGTTTGACGCGGCAAGACAGCAAGAGACATGACAGTTCCTTTCCAGGATACGGATATCCTGTGGTTGGTTTCAGAGAAATTTAAGATTTTTTGCGTGTGCGGCGCGGGGCCGGGATATGATAATTTGCCCTAATGGGCAATCATCATGCACGCAATCGCCGCAGCCGGACAATGGGCTGGCATCAAATGATGAAGGGCGATGCGAAACTGCATAACAGAATGAAATCATGAATCCGCCCAAGGCGTCAATCACTTTTTCTATACCTTGTGAAAATTCATTCCGGGCCATAGATTACAGGGGTGAACAACCAGATGCATCATCTTAACCACCGCGCGCAGGATATCCTGCGCCAGCTGATTGATACTTATCTGAATACCGGTGAGCCGGTAGGCAGCCGCACCATTTCGCGTTTGCTGGAAACCTCGCTTTCACCCGCGACGATCCGCAACATCATGTCAGATCTGGAAGAAGCGGGATTATTATTCGCGCCGCATACTTCAGCAGGACGATTGCCCACCGCGCAGGGACTGCGGTTCTTTGTCGATACATTATTGGAACGCCGTGAATTGACGCGCGATGAACAGGCCGCGATTGAAACCCATTACGACGCCAGCCAGCGCAACAGTGGCCAGGTGATGGAACAGGCCACGCGCGCATTGTCCGGCCTCACTTCCTGCGCCGGATTTGTTCTGGCCCCCGCCGTCGCCGCCGCGATTAAGCATATTGAATTTGTACCGATTTCAACCGGGCGCGCCTTGATGGTCTTGGTGGATCAGGATGATCAGGTTGAAAACCGCGTGATTGATTTGCCAGTGGGCATCAATGCATCATCATTGCAGCAGGCAACAAATTATTTACTCGCGCGCAGTGGGGGCAAATCATTGGGCGAAGTGAAGGCCCAAGTCGCAGC
>DPZW01000108.1 GCA_003536545.1 Rhodospirillaceae bacterium | reverse complement strand
TTCAATGACGCGGACCACTTGTTTACCGCGCTGGGCATCGCCAACTTCGCATGTTAATTCTGCGCCAGGGTAGAGCGCGGGGTTGCCTGCGCGCTGCACGGCGGAAGCATGGAGGAAAATATCCTTTTCTGTTCCATCGCTGACAAAGCCAAAACCCTTAATCGGGTCAAACCATTTCAAGGTAACCTTTACCTCTTCACCACTGCCGGGCGCGGCAGCAAAACGATCCTGAAAACGATCCAAATCCATTCCACCTGTTAAAGTCATTCAAACGGGTGCCAAAGGCACCCGCTGAAAGAAATACACCAAAAACCCAAGGATTGTAAATCTATTTTAGCGGTGGGATGGGTGGCAGTTACGCGCCCGAACCATCAGGGCCAGGGCCAGAAGTGTCACGCACGGTGTTGCGGATGTCATTCTGATCGATGGTGGGTGTGCCCAGTGTTGGGACAAATGCCGCAGTGGCAATTTCGTTAGCCAGGTCTGGATTGGCATCAACTGCGCATTGACGGATGACGCTGTCATCGGCCTGAGAAGCTGCACCCAGCATCGCCTGGGTAATGGCAATGGTCTGATTTTTATTTGTAGAAACAGCCGCATAGGTCAGACCAGCCGCCTGGCCAGGGGCGGCATTGTAAGCTGCTTTGGTCACAGCCTGCAGGGCCTCGGTATCCTGTGGGTTCAGGCCGCGTACAACGAAAGCCAGAATAGCAGGGGCTGCATCGGGGTTCGCCTTGATTGCAGCAGAGACAGCCTGGGCCAGCTCTTCCTTATCATCTACCATGGCCACGTTCAGCATACCATCTTTGGCATAGTCAGTGTCATTCAGACCTGCATTCATTAACATGCCTGATGCCTGTGATGCAGTGACATTCGCACTGGCACCCAGGGCCGTCTGGCAAAGTGACATGACGGGTACAGGTGCAACTGGCGTTACAAAAGAAACTTTCATAGGTTTTTGACCCGGTGGGCAGATATCAGAAACCTTAACGGGATCAACAGGTTTTTTCTTGCGTGCCTTTGCGAGTTTTTTAGAGCGTGCCTGAACAGGAGCTGTTTTGGCGACATTGGCAATTTTCTTGCGCGGTTTCACAGAAGGGGTCAATTTTGCATTGGGGTCTGTCACGCAGATATCTTGATACGTCACATTGCCGGCAGCGGCTGTCGCTGCGCCCTGTGCGATTGCCTCATTGGCAAAGAAGGCAACGGCTGCGAGAATGGCGGCGGCAAAGATAAAAGACGTTTTTTTAATCATTAGAAGACTCCGACTGGGAATTTGTATGCCTAATGTTTACCAGCCCATAATAGTTGCATGCAAGAAAAAACTGCATAAAAGCTAGGGAATTACGAGAATTTTATATCTTCGGCGTGGCGGCTATTGCGGCAATTTGCTGGGGTTATCAAGATATTGGTTGAATTTAATGGATTCCCCGGGGGCTTGTTCCAGGATATCGAAGATCATGCGTTGGCCGTCTGGCGTTAGGGCCAGGTAAACGCCGCGCAAGTCCCAGGGGGCAGCGACCCATAGATTGAAAATTTGGTCTTCCAGATCATCGCGCAGCGGCATGGAAAGCCGGTCCCAATATTTAATTACCAGCAGTGCGCGTGACAGGATGAGGTTTCTCTCCAGCGGTCCTGTCATCATGGACATGGTTAGGGCCTGATCAAATAAAACCATGCGCGTGGGCTCAAAAATTTCTGGCTCCAGTACCGCCGCCAGAAAATACCAGTTGAATGGATCGCCGGGTGAAATGCGCACGGCAGCAATGGCAGCTTGATTAATGCGGGCTCTTTCGATGGTGGTTGCAGCCGGGGAGTTCAGGGCAGCATAGGAAAGCGCATTTGCGGTATCACCCTGCGGTAGAATTTTCATAGCCTGTTCAAATTTTGCTTTTCGTTCTGCCGTGAGAGGAGTTCGATGCATATGATCCAGATGTTCAGGAGCGGTGAGCCAGCCTACCACGGCTTGCGGCAGTGCAAGTGCAATCAGTAATAATGCAAGGGCGGCAAAACCAATGCCGGCATCACGATGAGTGACAGATTTTTGTCTACGCCGCGTCATTGCTGTAATATTGGCTATATTTACGGCCGTAATAGCCACTATCCGCATAACCGTAACGTGCATTTTTCTTCAAATTCACGCGTGTCAATAAAATACCGGCAAGGTTTGCACCATTGCTGGCCAGTTGTTTGACAGCCATCAAAACCACATCACGCGGTGTTTCCGCCCAGCGCGTGAGGAAAACAGTTTTATCTGCAAGCTGTGACAAGACACGCGCATCGGCAACTGCAAGCACGGGGGGGCTGTCAATAATGACCAGATCATATCTGGTTTTCAGATCAGCAATAAGTTTACGCATATTTTCCGATGCCAACAGATCAGCGGGGTTGGGAACATTGCGCCCGGTGGATACAACATCCACGCCGGATCGTTTATCCTTTTGAATGACCTCATCCAATTTGTGCGTGCCCAGCAGGATATCCACCATCCCCATTTTATTCTGAAGGTTCAGGCCGCGATGCACGTTGGGACGACGCAAGTCACAGTCAATCACAATGATTTTCTGGCCAGACATGGCGGACAACCGCGCAAGCGAAAGCGTGAAAGATGTTTTTCCTTCCGACGGTTGTGATGAAGTAATCAAAACAGAGCGCGCGGTGGTGCCAAAATTATCTGTCAGTAACAAGGCGGTTCTAACGGTACGGATCGCTTCGGCATAAACAGATGTGGGTTTGTCTGCGACAAAATCCTGCGGCAAAATATTCGCCGCGCCCTTCACTGTTGCCAGTTCGGGGATAAGGCCCAGAGGTGACAGGCCGGTGTGTTGTTCCACCTGTTCCATCGAACGAAAACCGCGATCCAGATATTCCATGAGTAAGGCAAGCATCACGCCAAGGCCAAAACCAATAATGATGCTGAGCGGGATCATGACTTTGGGTTTGGGGAATACGGCATCAGTGGGAAGGTTGGCCGTCGAAATCAATCGCGCATCCGCTGTTTGTAAGTCTTCCTGCGAGCTGGTTTGTTTGAAGCGGTTCAGGAAAGTTTCAAACAACGTCCGGTTGGCCTGCGCTTCGCGTTCCAATTCGCGTAGTTTGACATCGGCAGTGCCCAATTGATCCTGCCTGTTTTCCATGCTGTTGAGGCTGCCCGACAGAGCGGCTTCACGGGAACGTGCAACCTCCACTTCATTTTTAATGCCGCTGATAATGCGCCCGACTTCAGCCTGAATGTTACGTTTCAGATCAGCCAATTCAGCTTGCACCTTTAACATATCAGGGTGGCGCGGCCCCAGGCGTTGCTGCATATCCGCCTGCTTGCGAATAAGCTCACTCTCCTGTTCGCGCAGTTTTTGAATGAGCAGTGAGCTCAAAACTTCATTATTGGTATCCAATGAGGTGCTGCGCTGGCTTTGCACTTGCCGCAGGCGTGATTCTAGCTCTGCGCGTTGGGTGCGGGCCATGATAAGCTGGGTGTTTAATTCAGACAATTGTTCAGATGAAAGCGTGCTGTCGCGGCCGCGGGTCAGGCCTGCCTTGGCGCGGAATGCTTCTACAGCCTGTTCAGACGCCGTTACCTTCACGCGTAATTCAGCCAGGCGTTCGTTCAGCCATTTGGTGGCACGCTGGGTTGCGTCATATTTATCTTCCAGCTGCTGCGTCAGGTAATTATCAACCACCGCAGTGGCAACGGCACGCGCTGTTGCGGGGTTTTCACTGCGGAACGAAATGGTGATGACGCGTGAATTGCGTACCACATTGATATCAAGGTGCCGTAAAAACTGCTCAATCACTTTTTGTTTTTCAAGATCGGCTTTTGCTGCAGGATCGTCGTTGGTTTTGCCGCCCAGTCCACTTGCAAATTCCTTAATTGCGCGCACGGGGCTTGCCGGGCGCAATTCCTCGTTAAACTCTGGGTTCTGCCATAAATTCAGTTTGGTAATCACGGTTTGGGCAAGCTTGCGCGAGCGCATAATTTCAACTTCACTGCGAATGGTATCCTGATCCGCAGGCAGGCCTTGCATCACGGCTTCCACATCCACCACGCGATTTTGCCGCGCATCAATCATAATTTGTGCCGAAGATTCATAGGTGGGCTTAATCTGAAAGATGGCGAGCAGGGTAACAATCACAACGAGCCCCGTCA
>DPZW01000182.1 GCA_003536545.1 Rhodospirillaceae bacterium | reverse complement strand
TTCCGATGAATTCCTAAATGATCAGGCTTTGAAAATTTTAGATGAATCAACGCCAGGCCAGCCAACACCATTGAATGAAATTTTTCTGAATAATGGAAAATCTGTTCAGGAAATGTTAGACCAATACGGTAATTCGCCAAACTTAAGCAAAAGTTCAGGGAACAACATAACTCGCGAGCCACAATCACCTGATGAATATAAATATTTCATTATGGCTAGAATGATTGCCGAAGCAGAGCGGTTGGCAAAGAGATCAAACTGGCAATTTCCAAATCAACAACCTCCTCAAAATGGCCTTGCTTATGTTTACGGAGGAAAAGACCCTCAAAGAAGAATAGCAGCGGGGTGTTGCCCAAAATTAAATGGTTTGGATTGTTCTGGGTTAATTTCGATGTGCGCTCAAAATGCTGAAATATCAGTTTCTCATGGCGCATCTGCGCAGAAGGAGCCGTCATCATGGACTATTAATCCTTCTTGGGGTGTTACAATGGAAAAACTTCCGGGCAGTTCTGCTTTAGAAAAGGGAGATATTGTTTATTGGAAGACAGTGCAAACTGGTGGCGCCCATATCGGCCTTGTCCAAGGGGAGTATATCATTCAATCAAATGGCAAATATGTTCAAAATTGTGATCAAAGTGGGGCTGCTGAGTGTGTAAGAAATTACAGTATAAAAAGAGGCCCTAATAAGTGGCCAATCAGCACGGCAGTTCGAGCTTTTGGGAATCCAACAGCCGTCCTGCGATTAAGTCTAACACCACAGGTTATCCCTGAAGGAATTTATTATACCCGAGATACACATCCTTGGGTCGGTGCAATTCATTTGGACTATCAATTAAGAAATTTAAATTGGGCCTATAACGAACATATAGGTGAGCCGACATATCATTATCATAACATCATTTATCGTAGCAAAATTGATAGCCCGATAGATAGTGGCAGTATGTTAACTTTGGATTTTGAAAGCAGCCAGACATTATTGCCAAATGGCAAAATAGGTTTTCATCCAACTATTCCTCCGCGCCCGCAACAGATAAATTTAAAACTTACAAATAAGGGGAATGGCATAATAGAAGCCGAACTTGTCGACCCTGAAAATCTGGAATGGATGATGGGCCCTAAAAAATATAATTATTATTTTGGAGCACGTCAAAAGTTAGAAAAAAACTCTAAACCAATTCAAGCCTTCGGGCCGAAGCTATAAGGTTGCTATCATTTAACTTTCCTTACGATGCACCTTCGCACGGTACAAAGCTTCATCGGCAGCACGGTAAAGCCGGTCAAATTTATCTTCCGTGACGCAGCGGGCGAGGCCATAGCTGCCGTGCAGCGGGATGACCTTGCTGTCCCACTGAATAGAAAGCTGATTGAGCTGGTCAGATAATAATTTAGCGCGCCGCTCCGCCATTGTATTTTCAATATTGGTGAGGATGAGGGCAAATTCATCGCCGCCCATGCGTGCGATCACATCCGTCTCGCGAACGGTTTTATTAAAAAACTCACCTACCTTGCGGATGGCGGCATCACCCGCCGGATGGCCATAATTGTCGTTAATGGCTTTGAAGTCATCCAGGTCAAAGATGACCATGCTGCAGCCCATGGACTGGCCGCGCCGGACGCGGGATAATTCCTGTGATAATTGCTCTTCAAACCCCCGGCGATTTAGCAGGCCTGTCATTTCATCACGGGATACAATGCCCTCCAGCTTGTTAATTTTATTGCGCTGGGCCACGAGCAGGTCATTGGCTTCGGAAACCAGCCGCAGGGCACGCCCCAGCAGGTCATCGTCCATTTCTGCAACGGTTTGCGTTTTCATGGTTTTGCCATTCAGCAAAGACCGGCTTTGCGCAATTGTTTCTTCGATCAATTGCGTGAGTTTCTCGCGATCCGCCGGATTTTTTGGGTCCAGCGTTCTGGGGAGGGGAGCAAAGGCCTGACTCATGCGCTCACTATACCTTTATCATGCAGATTCTCGAACCATTCTTTTACATAAAACCTCATTTTTCAAGGGGTTCGGCCCCTTGCGAAGCTGTGGTCTGCGTGAGAGATTAACAGCGCAATGCCCAAGATGATTCTGACGCGAGCCCGCGTACTCCTTGTTTTCTGTGTCCTGTGCGTGTTGGGGGCAACCCTTTACGTGGCGAGAGATATGTGGATGGGCCCATCACAGGTTGCAATCGTCCCCCATGAAGCTTTGTACCAAGTCAGATTAAGCAAACTGCATCAGACCAATACGCTGGCCGCGGCTTCGGGCCAGATGTCTTACCGCCTTGCCGATGCCTGTGATGGCTGGAATGTGGCGCAGAAATTCAATCTGGTTTTTGTTTATACGGAGTCGCCTTCTGCGCTGATTTCCAGTGATTATAATACTTTTGAAAGCAAGGATGGCCGCCGCTATCAATTCTCTACGCGCCGGACGCGTGATGGCCAGGTGACAGACGAAATTTTGGGCCGGGCTGAACGCCGTGATCCGCTGGGCAACGGTGTTGTCATTTATCAGAAGCCCAAAGAAGCCGAAGTGCCACTGGCGGCGAATATTTTATTTCCTACTCAGCATACCCTTGAATTACTGCGCGCCGCACTGGCAGGCAAACAATGGATCAGCAAGCCGATCTTCGATGGCAGCGACCTGGCGATTTCCACGGATGTAAACAGCTTTATCAAAAAATTGAATAAGCCGTATCTGGCCAAGGTTAAAGAAATTGTCCCCATTGTGGAGGGGGTAGAAGATCCAGAGGCACCTGTATTGGCAGAAGAACCGGCGGAATTATTATCTCATGCGACGCCTATGACGGCCGAAGAAATGAATGAAAGCCCGCTGATTAAGGGAACACGTGCATGGCGTTTGCGGATGGCGTTTTATTCCGGGCCGGAAGCGGCGGCAATGAAAGACAGCGAAGAGCAGGGTGAGGAAGATGCCGCACAAGAGGAAGAAATGACGCTGGTCCCGGACTATGAAATGACTATGGTCATCCATAGCAATGGGCTGGTCAGCCAGTTCACTTTGGATTATTCTGACTTTAGCCTGGAGGCTCGCCTCCTGAGCCTTGCTGAAGTTGTCGGAAACAGTTGTTAACAGGGAAGCAGAACGCCATCATGACGAAGAAAGTAATGATTGTTGAAGATAATGAGCTTAACATGAAGCTCTTTAATGACCTTTTGGAAACGCAGGGTTATTCAACTGTAAAAACTTCAGACGGCTTGTCCGCCGTGAAGCTGGCACGTGAACATAAGCCAGACCTGATTATCATGGATATCCAGTTGCCGGAGGTTTCCGGTCTGCAGGTTACCAAATGGCTGAAAGAGGATGAAGAATTACGGACGATTCCTGTCATTGCGGTCACGGCTTTTGCCATGAAGGGGGATGAAGAGCGCATGCGTGAAGGCGGATGCGATGATTATATTTCCAAGCCCATTTCAGTGCAAAAATTCCTGGATACCGTTGGGAAATATTTGCGGGATTAAATTGGCCGGGCAGAATGCCCCCTAGGAGGATTAGCGTATGACAGCAAGAGTTTTGGTCGTTGATGATATTTTGCCGAACGTGAAAGTGTTATCGGCGAAACTGCTGTCTGAATATTACGAAGTTATTGCCGCATATTCTGGCAAAGAAGCCCTGGAAAAAATTGAAAAAGAACATCCGGATATTGTTTTGCTGGATGTCATGATGCCGGAAATGGATGGTTTTGAAGTTTGTCACCGCATCAAGCAAAATCCTGCCACGATGCATCTGCCGGTGGTGATGGTAACTGCGCTATCGGATGTTGCAGATCGTGTGCGTGGCCTTGAAGCTGGCGCAGATGATTTTCTGACCAAGCCTGTAAATGACACGGCATTATTTGCGCGCGTGAAATCCCTGGTGCGATTGAAAATGGTCGTCGATGAATGGCGTTTGCGTGAACGCACCTCTGACCAGTTGGGCGTATTGCAGGCGATGTCTCTGGATGAAGTCGGTTTGCTGGATGGCGCAAAAATTCTTGTTGTTGATGATTTACCCGTCGAAGCATCCAGGCTTGAAGAAAACCTGACCACAGAAAAATTTAATGTGAAGTTATTGTCAGACCCATCACAATTGATGGCCGCTGCACAGGCGGATGATTATGATCTGGTGATTATTTCCCTGACGTTATCATCAGAGGACGGCCTGCGTTTATGTTCGCAATTGCGATCCAATGAGCGGACACGCCAGACACCCATTTTATTGGTGGATGACAGTGCGGACATCAAAAAAACCGCACGTGCATTGGAATTGGGCGGGAATGATTATCTGCTGCGCCCTTATGACAAAGCCGAATTGCGGGCGCGTGTGAAAACGCTGTTAAAACGTAAACGTTATCAGGATAAACTCCGCGCGAATTATGAAACATCGCTTTCCATGGCATTGGTGGATAGCCTGACGGGCCTATTCAACCGCCGCT
>DPZW01000071.1:618-3098 GCA_003536545.1 Rhodospirillaceae bacterium | reverse complement strand
TGTTGTCTTTACCTGGAATGGCACAACCTCTGGCGTCATTGTCCCTGATGGCAACTGGATTTCGGACAAACGCGAAGGTCTGGTTTTTTGTGATGCTATTTCCGCTGTTTTTGGCGTTGAAATGCCCTGGGATAAACTGGATGTGACAACTTTCAGCTGGCAAAAAGCATTGGGCGGCGAGGCGCAGCACGGGATGATTGTCCTATCGCCGCGCGCGATTGAGCGTCTGCGGAATTATACGCCGCCATGGCCACTCCCCAAAATCTTCCGCCTTGCTAAAAAAGGCGAGGTGATGATGGGCTTCTTTAAGGGTGAAACGATCAATACGCCCTCATTGCTATGTCTTGAAGACGCGATTGATGCACTGCGCTGGTGCCAGGATGTAGGCGGATTAAAAAAATTATGTCAGCTGACGCAAAATAATTTTGCAGTGATCAAAGACTGGGTGGCAAAAACACCATGGATAGAATTTTTTGCGGCCGATGAAAAATCCCGCTCGCCGCTTGCGGTCACATTGAAAATAACCGCACCAGAATATCTTGCACTCGACGAAACCGCACAGCGCAAATTTAACCAAGATCTTGTCGGCCGGGTGGATGCGGCAGCTGCGGGTTATGACTTTAATAATCACAAAGGCGCGCCGCCATCCCTGCGGATTTGGTGTGGGCCTACGGTTGCTGTGGCAGACGTTGCGGCTCTTCTCGAATGGGTGGAATGGTCGTATGATACCGGGTTTAAAAATCTAAAGGCCCAGTCATGAAGGTTTTAATCGCAGATAAAATGTCGGAACGCGCAGAGGAAATCCTCTATGGGCGCGGGATTGCCGTCGATGTGCAAACAGGCCTCGACGCCGATGCGCTCAAAAAAATTATTGAAAATTATGATGCCTTGCTGGTGCGGTCGTCCACGCGCGTGACAGCGGACATCATGGCGGCAGCGAAAAAATTAAAAGTCATCGGTCGCGCCGGAATAGGTGTGGATAATATTGATGTGCCGGCGGCAACCACGCGTGGCATTGTGGTGATGAATACGCCGCACGGCAATTCGGTGACGACGGCGGAACATACGCTGGCGATGATGTTTGCCTCCGCGCGTCATATTCCGGCAGCCGATGTCACCACGCAGGCCGGAAAATGGGAAAAGAATAAATATACCGGCATTGAACTTTACGGCAAAGTTTTGGGCATTATCGGTTGCGGCAATATCGGTGCCTTGGTGGCTGAGCGTGCGTTGGCGTTAAAGCTGAAAGTGATCACTTATGATCCGTTTTTATCGGATGAGAAATCCAAACAGCTGGGTGTGGGCAAGGTCACGCTGGATGAGCTGTTTGCCCAAAGTGATATCATTACTCTGCATGTGCCGCTGAATGAGCAAACCAGAAATATTATCAATAAAGACAGCCTGGCCAAATGTAAAAAAGGGGTGCGCATTGTCAATTGCGCGCGTGGGGGTCTGATTGACGAAGTGGCTTTGAAAAAGGCGATGGATGATGGGCATGTTGCTGGTGCCGCGCTGGATGTTTTTACCGATGAACCCGCATTGCAAAATGTCTTGTTCGGCACGCCCCATGTGATCTGCACGCCGCATCTGGGTGCGTCGACGGTAGAGGCACAAGAAAATGTTGCGCTGCAGGTTGCCGAACAGGTATCTGATTTTCTGTTATCCGGTGCGGTTGCGCATGCTGTGAATATGCCTGCCTTGTCTGCCGAGGATGCCTTGCGCCTGCGCCCTTATCTGCGCCTGGCAACCGATATGGGGGCTTTTGTGGGGCAATTGATGCAGGGCGATTTGCAGCATATTAAAATTGAATATTCTGGCGACATTGCCGCCTTACGCGTTGCGCCGGTGACAACTGTTGCACTGCAGGCTTTGCTGTCCACGCATATGGAAAGTGTCAATGTCGTCAATGCACAAATGCGGGCACAAGAACGCGGCATCAAGGTTGAAGAAGTGCGCGTGAATGATGAAACAGATTATCGCAGCCTGATAAAACTCAGCGTGACCACAAGCAATGGCACGCGGAATATCACCGGCACCATTTTTGCGCAGACATCGCCGCGCCTGATTGAAGTGGACGGTATTCCCGTGGAGGCCACGCCGGCGCAGCATATGCTGTTTATCCGCAATGAAGACAAGCCTGGCCTGGTTGGAACCGTAGGCCAAACTCTCGCGCAAAATAAAATCAATATTGCATCGTTCCATCTGGGCCGCGCGGTCGTGGGTGGCGAAGCGATTGCGCTGGTGGCGATTGATCAACCCGCATCCAGTGATGTGGTCAAACAACTGGCAAAATTGCCATTGATGCTTGAAGTGCAGGCTTTGCATTTTGCAGCTTAAGGAGAGATAGAATGGTTCAAACTGCTAGTTCAGTCGTGGTTGTGGGTGCCCAATGGGGCGATGAAGGCAAGGGCAAGATTGTCGACTGGCTGGCCAGCCGGGCGGACGCCGTGGTGCGGTTCCAGGGCGGCCACAATGCCGGC
>DPZW01000071.1:0-474 GCA_003536545.1 Rhodospirillaceae bacterium | reverse complement strand
TGGGGCGATGAAGGCAAGGGCAAAATTGTGGATTGGTTGTCTGCACGTGCCGATGTTGTGGTGCGCTTTCAGGGCGGTCATAATGCGGGCCATACGCTCGTCATTGACGGCAAGGTTTATAAATTACGTCTGATACCTTCCGGCATTTTACGCCCGGATAAACAGGCGATTATCGGGAATGGTGTGGTTGTGGATCCCTGGGCGTTGCTGGCAGAGATCAAGGAATTGCGCGAACAGGGCGTTGCCATTTCGCCGCAGAATTTAAAAATTGCAGAAACCGTGCCATTGATTTTACCTGTGCATGGTGCAGTGGACCGCGCGCGTGAGGAAGCACTGGGCGCAGCAAAATTAGGCACCACTGGCCGCGGCATTGGTCCGGCCTATGAAGATAAAGTGGCGCGCCGCGCTATTCGTTTGATTGATCTCGCACGGCCCGAATTCCTGGCGCAAAAAATCGATGCGCTGCTCACGCAT
>DPZW01000121.1 GCA_003536545.1 Rhodospirillaceae bacterium | reverse complement strand
GCCAGCAGGTTGACTTGTTGCAACGCCGCGAACTGCGTGACCTGCGTAACAAAGCTTATATCGAGATTAAAAAGCCTTGACCCTTGCGCCGCTGCGTGAAGTGATTGCCAAACATGGCCTGGATGCACGCAAAGGCCTTGGGCAAAATTTTATTCTAGACCTGAACATCACGCGCAAAATTGTCCGCGGTGCAGGTGATTTGACCGGTGTCCATGTCATTGAAATTGGTCCCGGCCCTGGCGGCCTGACCCGTGCAATTCTGGAATCTCCGGCAGCAGATGTGCATGTGATTGAGCTGGATTCCCGTGCCATTGGCATCATGGAGGAATTAAAGCAAACCGCTGGGGATCGCCTGCACATCACCGAAGGCGACGCACTGGAATTTAATTACGATCATGTCCCTGCACCGCGCGCAATTATCGCCAATCTGCCTTATCACGTGGCTTCGCAGTTATTAATTGGCTGGCTGCAACGCGCATCAGATTTTCAATCCATCACAATTATGCTGCAGAAAGAAATGGCACAGCGGCTGGCTGCAAAACCACGCACGCCTGAATACGGCCGCCTATCGGTGATGTGCCAATGGCTGTGTGATGTAAAAATTCTATTTGATGTCCCCGGCTCTGCCTTTGTGCCACCGCCCAAAGTGACCTCCAGCATCGTGCATTTAATCCCGCATTTGTCCCCGCCAGATGTGGATTTTAAAAAAATGGAAAAAACGGTTGCGTTGGCGTTTTCCCAGCGCCGCAAAATGCTGAAGGGTATTTTAAACGCCAATAGCCACAATGGCGAGAAATTGCTGTCAGAAATCGGTGTACTGCCCACAGCGCGCGCCGAGGAGCTAACCATTCAGCAGTTTACTGCCTTGGCAAAATTATTGTAGTTCGCCGCCCGGGTATTTCGTGCGCACCTGTTCCTGCAGGCCACGCACAAACTGCGCCAGGCCCACAAATCGCTGCCTGCGCTGCCGCTCTGCATGCAGGATGCTAAGCACCTGTTGCACACTGGTTTCCAGATCATAATTCACGATGACATAGTCATATTCTGGATAATGCGATAATTCATCCGGTGCCTTGGCCATGCGCTTTTCAATCGTCTCGGCTGCATCCTGCGCGCGCGATAACAACCGGCGTTCCAATTCACTGGCATGCGGCGGCAAAACAAAAACCGTGACTAGATCATCGCGTGCATTTTCGGTTAGCTGGCGCGCACCCTGCCAATCGATATCGAAAATCAAATCACGCCCATCCTTGAGAGCCATTTCCACTGGCGCGCGCGGCGTACCGTAAAAATTGCCAAAGACTTCGGCATATTCCAGCAATTGCCCCTGACGCACCAAATTCTGAAAGGCTTCGCGGCTGCTAAAATGATAATCTTCGCCGTCCACTTCACCGGGACGCTGTGCGCGTGTGGTGACAGAAACCGAAGGTGCGATATTGGCATCCCTGTCCAAAATGGCTTTGGAAATGCTGGTCTTGCCCGCGCCGGACGGCGATGACAGCACGAGCATAACCCCGCGGCGATTGAGTGATTCTGTGGCGGCAGACATGCCTGTTTATGCCCTATATTTCAGAAAAATCAAATCCCTGCTATGACAAGGACTATGACTGCTTCGCTGATTTCCCAATTTTTGCCGGTTCTTTCCGAGCGTTATTTGGTGGATGAGAATATTTTAGTGCCGGAACTACTTGCGCGCTGTGATACGCTGCAGCCGCACCAAGCTGCCGCAGAGCGTTTGGCCACCCAAATTGTCGAAGGCATTCGCGCGCAAAAACCGCGCAGTATGGACATCAATCAATTATTGGTCGCCTATCAATTAACTTCCGAAGAGGGCATTGCCCTGATGTGCGTGGCCGAAGCTCTGTTGCGAATTCCAGATACGCAAACTCGCAATGCGCTGATCCGCGATAAAATGTCCGTAACAGAATGGGAAGCATCGAGCGCGGCAAATCCGTTTCAAAATTTTTCGACCTGGGCATTAAACCTGACTGGGAATGTTTTGCATTTACAAAATAAGGATTCTGGCTGGGGTGTTTTTGGTAAACTGATTGCACGATTGGGCCAACCTGTTATCCGCACCGCACTGGAACAGGCGATGCGGCTGATGGGCAATCAGTTTGTCTTGGGCGAGACGATTGATGAAGCTATCGCGAACCGCCGCAAACACCCTTATCCACACGCTACGGCATCCTATGACATGTTGGGCGAAGGCGCGCGCACGATTAATGATGCCGCACGTTATTTTCAGGCCTATGAAACAGCCATTCATGCCGTTGGCAAAGCCAAAATGGGCGACAGCATTTCTATCAAGCTATCCGCGCTGCACCCACGTTATGAATGGCGCAAACCTGACCGCATCCGGCACGAATTATTCCATAGTGTTTTTAAACTTTGTGCTATCGCAAAAGCTTATGATCTGATGGTAACAATTGATGCCGAAGAAATGGACCGGCTGGTGCCCTCGCTGGAATTATTTGAAATGCTGGCGCGCACACCGGAATTATCCGGCTGGAATGGCCTGGGACTGGCAGTACAGGCTTACGGCAAACGCTGCACGCAGGCATTGGAATTTGTGATTGCTCTGGCACGCGATACACGGCGTATCATCCCCACCCGCCTGGTAAAGGGTGCCTATTGGGATTCAGAAATCAAACGTGCACAAGTTGAAGGGCATGAAAACTATCCCGTCTTTACGCGCAAAAGCACAACAGATGTGAGTTACTTGGCTGGTGCACAATTGATGCTATCCGCGCCTGATGCCATTTATCCGCAATTTGCCACGCATAACGCAATGACTGCGGCGATGATTATGCAGATCGTTGGGGATAAAAAATATGAATTTCAACGCCTGCACGGTATGGGTGATAATTTATACGAAAGTCTTTCTGCCGTGCTGGGTCGGCCCGTACCCTACCGCATCTACGCACCTGTCGGCCCACATCATGATCTGCTGGCTTACCTCGTGCGCCGCTTGCTTGAAAATGGTGCGAATTCATCTTTTGTCTATCAGATTGCCGATAAAAATATTCCCGTCAAAAAGATGCTGGATAACCCCGTGCAATTTACTGCGAATTTATCAGATAAACTTCACCCTAAAATTTCTTTGCCGCCGGATATATTCGGGGCAGAGAGAAAAAATTCTTTTGGTCCATTGCTGCCGGAGCCTATGATGCGAGATAAACTGATTAAAGATATCCAGAAATTTTTGTTGCAGCCTTATGAGGCTGCACCCATCATTGACGGAAAATCCCTGACCGGCGTCAGGCAAACGAAATATGATCCATCTGATAACCGGCGCGCATTGGGAACCAGCATTGATTGCACTACGGACGATGTTGCCCGCGCAATGGAAGTTGCCCATCACACCCAGCATGAATGGGACAAAATGGGCGGCGCAGCGCGTGGAAAAATCCTGGCCAGGGCGGCAGATTTGTTTGAATTCCATATGCCGCAATTGGTTGCGTTAATTGTCCGCGAAGGCGGCCGCACGCTGCAAAGCGCAATCAATGATTTCCGCGAAGCTGTGGATTTCCTGCGCTATTACGGCGCGCAGGCCGCCCGTGAATTTGAAACGCCGGTGCGTTTGCCTGGGCCAACCGGCGAACAGAATGAATTATGGCTACGCGGGCGCGGAGTCTTTGTTTGCATCGCGCCGTGGAATTTCCCGCTCGCAATTTTCACCGGACAAGCTACCGCCGCCCTCGCCGCCGGAAATTCCGTGATTGCAAAACCGGCCGGGCAAACACCGATGGTGGCGCATTACGCGGTAAAATTGTTGCATCAGGCGGGCGTGCCAACGGGCGTGCTGCATTTCACGCCAGGATCAGGCAGTGCACTGGGCAAAGTCTTTGTGGAATCCAAATATAC
>DPZW01000068.1:1583-16000 GCA_003536545.1 Rhodospirillaceae bacterium | reverse complement strand
AAGCAACAGACAATCTGCCCATTCAAACCGTTTCCGAATTATCATCGGGGATTAAACGCACTTTGGAAATGTCATTTTCGCACATCCGCGTGCGCGGGGAATTATCGCGCGTCACGCATCACCGCAACGGACATATCTATACCGACCTGAAAGACGAAAATGCCGTGATCAATACGGTGGCGTGGAAATCAACGCCGTTGCCGTTCAAACTGGAAGAAGGTCTTGAAGTGATTGTGACCGGCCGTGTTTCCAGTTTTCCAGGCATGTCGCGTTACCAGCTTATTATTGAGAGCATCGAGCTAGCAGGCGAAGGTGCAATTCTGAAGATGATCGAAGCGCGCCGTGTCGCGCTTGCCAAAGAAGGTTTATTTGATGAAACCCGCAAAAAACCGCTGCCGTTTGCGCCTGCGCGGATTGGCGTAATCACATCACCCACGGGTGCGGTCATCCGCGATATTATTCACCGTGTGTCTGACCGTTATCCCGCGCATATCATTTTATGGCCGGTAAATGTGCAAGGCGAAAATGCAGCAATGGAAATTTGCAAGGCTCTAACCGGATTCAATATGCTGCCTAATGATCATGAATTGCGGCCTGATGTGCTTATCCTCGCGCGTGGCGGCGGCAGTATTGAAGATCTGATGCCGTTTAATGAAGAAGCGGTGGTTCGCACGGTAGCAGGGAGCAAAATCCCTATCATCACAGCTGTGGGGCATGAAACGGATACCACGCTGGTCGATTACGCATCGGATCTGCGTGCGCCCACGCCCACAGGTGCGGCAGAAAAGGCCACGCCGGTGCGTTCGGAATTAATCCAGAATATTTTAACGGCTGCGCAGCGCGCACAGCTTGCCATGATGCGCCGTGTGGAAGAAGCAAAGTTGCATTTACGAAGAACAGACAGTGCTTTGTTACACCCGCGCCGCCAGTTGGAACAATTTATGCAAAAGCTGGATGATCTCTCCGTGCGCCTTGATCCCGTCCTCACGCGCTGGGTGATGCAGCAACAAAAACATTTATTGCAAGTGGCGGCACGACTGCGCGCGCCAACAGAACGCGTTCATCTGGCGCAGCAAAATTTGCAGAATTTTTCGCAGCGGATGTCACAGAACTGGAAATCACATCAGCAACGCCTGCGCCATATGATTGAATCGCGCGCCGCATTACTGGAAAGTTTCTCGTACAAAAACACCCTCGCGCGTGGTTATGCGCTGGTGATGGATAAAAATAATAATATCATTGCAACGGCTAAGGCTGCACGCGTGGCAGCGGAAATAAATATCCAATTTGCGGATGACAAAATCTCTGCTAAAACTTCTTTATGAAACCTATCTATATTCTCAATGGCCCCAACCTGAACATGCTCGGCCAGCGCGATCCTGCAATTTACGGCAGTGATACCTTAAAAGATATTGAGGCCATGTGCCGCGCGCGCGCGGCTGAACTGGGCGCGACGATTGAATTTCGCCAGAGCAATCACGAGGGCGTGCTGATTGACTGGGTACAGGAGGCACGGGAGAAGGCGGCTGCCATCATCATCAACCCTGGCGGTTATAGCCATACCTCTATCGCCTTGATGGATGCGCTGGAAATCGCCGGGATTCCTGTGATTGAGGTCCACCTGTCCAATATCCATGCGCGCGAGGCGTTTCGCCAGCATTCCTATGTCTCACGCGTGGCGACAGAGGTAATTATGGGCCATAAATCAAAGGGTTACGTGATGGCAGTGGAAGCTGCCGTAAAACTTGCCCTTCCCGCAAAATCCGCCTAAAACACTCAAATCATTCATAAAACGCGCTCAAGCAGCTAGAGGCCGTAGCGCAAGAAAAGGAAGTCTGATGGGTAAGATTACCATTCAAGAAGATGCTATTCGCCAGTTGGCAAAATTAATGGAAGAGACCGGCCTGACGGAAATTGAAGTCACGGAAGGTGAGACCACCATTCGCGCTGCCAAAAATGCCGCGCCGGCCTATGCCATGGCTGCACCCGCTGTAGCCCCACAGGCTGCTGCGCCTGCGGCAGCGGCAGGCAACAATGCTGCGCCCGAAGGTGCCATTGCCGCACCCATGGTGGGCACGGTTTATCTCGCACCGCAACCCGGCGCGCCCAATTTTGTATCCGTGAATGATAATGTGAATGTTGGTGATACATTATTGATTATCGAGGCGATGAAAACCATGAATCCGATCAAGGCAACAAAATCGGGCACGGTAAAACAAATTCTGGTGGATAATGCCCAGCCGGTTGAATTCGGCGAAGCTTTGGTGGTGATTGGTTAATGTTCGATAAGGTCCTGATCGCTAACCGCGGAGAAACAGCACTGCGCATTCACCGCGCCTGCCGCGAGCTTGGTATTAAAACCGTGGCCGTGCATTCAACAGCAGACAGCGATGCGATGCATGTGCGCCTGGCGGATGAAAGTGTTTGTATTGGCCCGCCCGCATCACGCGACAGTTATCTGAATATGGCGGCATTAATTTCTGCGGCAGAAATTACCGGTGCGGATGCTATTCACCCCGGCATCGGTTTTTTGTCTGAAAATGTGCAATTCGCCGAAATGGTGGAAGAGCACGGCTTTGAATTCATTGGACCTACCGCGGAACATATCCGCATCATGGGTGATAAAGCGATGGCGAAAAAAACGGTTGCCGGTTTAGGCATGCCGGTTATTCAGGGATCAGATGGCGGTCTGCCGGATGTCGCCGCTGCAAAAAAACTCGCAGATAAAATCGGTTATCCGGTATTGCTAAAAGCCATTGCAGGTGGCGGTGGCAAGGGCATGAAAGCTGTGCAAAATGTCAGTGAAATGGAAGAAGCTTATGGCCTTGCATCCGGTGAAGCGAAAGCGGCATTTGGCAATGGCGAATTATATATGGAACAATTCCTGGCAAACCCGCGCCATATCGAGGTGCAATTGCTGGGCGATAAGCATGGCAACGTCGTACATTTCGGTGAACGTGATTGTTCCATTCAACGCCGCCACCAGAAAGTGGTGGAAGAAGCGCCATCCCCTGCATTGAACGCTGAAGAACGCATCCATGTTGGAAAGCTTGCGGCGCGCACGGCAAAACTTTTGGGCTATCGCGGCCTGGGAACAATCGAGTTTCTTTATGAAAACGGCAAATTCTTCTTCATGGAAATGAATACACGTTTGCAGATTGAACATCCCATCACAGAAATGATCACAGGCGTAGATTTGGTGCGCGAACAGATCCGCGTGGCATCGGGCGCGCCGTTGTCGTTCAAACAGGAAGACATTAAATTTAACGGCCATTCGATTGAATGCCGGATCAATGCTGAAGATCCGGATACCTTCGCGCCTTCGCCTGGAAAAATCACGGATTTTCACCCGGCGGGCGGTTTGGGTGTGCGCTTCGACAGTGCGGTTTACGCGGGTTACAAAGTACCACCGCATTACGACAGCATGATCGCCAAGCTGATCGTACACGGCGCTAACCGGAATGATTGCCTGCTGCGGCTCCGCCGCGCGCTGGAAGAAACCGTGATTGACGGGATTAAAACCAATTTGCCATTGCATCTGCGTATTATCCGAGATCCGGAATTTGTGGATGGGAATTACACGATCAAATGGCTGGAAGAAAAACTGTCAGAAGGTTTGTAATTGTCAGCAATGCAGCTGACCCCTGAAGTTTTATTAAATGCGTATGCCCAGGGTATTTTCCCGATGGCATCTTCGCGTCATGGCACGGAAATAAAATGGTATGAACCTGACCCGCGCGCAGTTTTAAGGCTGGATGAATTTCACGCGCCCAAACGCTTGCTGCGTACATATCGCAATCTCATCAACCAGACGATAACGGTGGGCAAAGATTTTCCTGCTGTGATCCATGCCTGCACGGAGCGCGATGAGACCTGGCTGAATGATGAATTGATTGATCTCTATATTCAGCTGCACCGACAGGGCCATGCCCATAGCATTGAGTTATGGGATGGAAAAACACTCGCGGGTGGGTTGTATGGCGTGGCTGTGCCCGGCGTGCCGGTCTTTTGCGGCGAGAGCATGTTTTCCAGGGCACGGGATGCCTCCAAACTATGCCTGGTGGAGCTTGTTAACTATCTGAAAAGTAATGGTTTTAAATGGCTGGATGCCCAGTTTCAAACCAGCCATTTATCCCAGTTTGGTTTTGCCGAAATGCGGCGCACTGATTATCTAAACTTGCTGCTGCGCACATAGATTTAGAATTTAATTTGCTAAATATGGTATAATTATTTAGCCTAGTTTTTTATTAATAAATGAGGATGTAATTTATATGAAACGAATTGGGGTTATGGGCAGTGGTGGAAATGCTCCCGGAGTTGGGCGTTGTGCCATAGATGCCGCACGTTATGCAAAGCAACATGGCATTGAAGTGATTGGTCTGCGTAACGCAGGCACAGACTTGATGCATGAAAAATTTGATCCCGATGTAATGACACGCGCGATTCAGCAAAGTTACTTCTCGCCGATTGATCGAGATTATTGCCACGGCTTTATGTCAGAGTATTTTCTACTTTTGCGCCCAGAGCTAGAATATCATCCAGTCTATGAACGTTCAGGCAATTTTTTGGGAAGCTGTACAGATGGTATCCCTAATGGTGAGCAGTTAGATAATTTTCGTCATAATTTGGAGGCATTGGAATTAGATGCACTTATTGTGATTGGCGGCGATGGAAGCCTTGAAATCGTCTCGAACCAAATAGAAACGATGGGGCTTGATATTAAATTGATGATTGTTGGAAAAACCATTGATAATGATCTCGACAAAACTGATTTTTCTTTGGGTATGTGGAGTGCAGTTGAGCATAATGCGGCGGAGTTACAACGGCTTATGGTTACTTGCTCAGATCATAGCAGTATTCAGATTATGCAGGTGATGGGCAGAGATTCGCCAGAGTTATTAGCGCATACAGTCCTGAATGCTCGGGATGTTTACGGGGCACCCTACGCAGATATGGTGTTAGGGCTGCACTTGGGTGAAGAGGCTAAAGTCAAAAGTTCTGTTGGGCTTTATAATATGGAAACCATAAATGAATTTCTGCTAACGCGCTATAATCGCCGCGCTGCAATTTCCGGTTTGAGACATTACACTGTTATAGTAGTAGGCGAATGCATGACAGACATTGATGGTAACAGTCTTGAGACAGGGCAAAAAAGCGGTGATGGCGCGCCTATTATGGGTGGTACTGGTAAGTATTTAGAATATTTATTGAAAACTCAATTGCCAAAAGAAACACGCAGTCTCTACAGTAAAATTCGTGTCACTGAGTTGGGGCATACGCAGCGTGGTGCAGATGTTTGTGACAGAGACAAAACTATGGCATGGAATTTAGCAGTTAAAGCGGTGGATAGTTTGCGGGCTGGCATATCACATCATGTCGTGACACAATTAGACGGAGAGTTTGGTTTGATTTCCATTGCCGATCATCCAGGAAAGAAGAAAGTTTTTGATCCATACGGCTATAATGTTGCAATGTTAAAAGACCTGAATATTTCATTGGGGGATGAACCGAAAGGTTACTGGCTTGCTAAATCGAAGGAGTTAACAGGTCGACAGGAATTCGTTCAACCCGCACCTTTGAATATGCTTGGTTCTCCTGCAAAAGGCCGCAGGACTGATAAACTAGGCCTCGGCGCGACGAGCTAACCCGCAGCCGCCTCACCACATCCCACTACCCAGATATCATAGGTCGGATGTTCCAGCGCAGATAGCGACGGCGAGGATGAAAACATCCAGCCGCTGAAACGGGGGATCATCGGCTCACCCGCTTTTTGTTCCACAATTTGCAAAAATGCTGCGCTGTCGGCGGGCTCCAGCGGTGGGCGGGAACGGCAGGTGCGAATGGCAATGGTCAGTGCACCGAAATTAAATTGTTGGCCAACCGGAATTTCATAAGTTTGTGTGCGTGCGGTCACTTTATCCAGCGCACGTAAAATCACGGTGGATTTTTCTTCATAGGTCGGCGGGTCTTGTGGCACAGCGGGCAGGCGCGCATTGTCACCCATATCCACAATGCCGGGAATGCCTGGTTCCACATCTTCAAATTCTGATCCAATGATTTGGGTTGTAGGCGGCGGGGCCAGGGTAATGCCGGTATTATCTTCCAGCCGCCGAATGACATCATCCACAATGGTTGGTGCATCCTGTGCCAGCGCGGCAGATGAAATGAATAACGATAAAATTCCGATGCAACAAGTGAAACGCAGATCAGCCACGCATTACTCGCTCGGTGCATCGGCCGCGGGTGCCGTCACTGCTGTCGTTGCAGGCGAAGCAGGGATGGTCATAGCGGCGGGTGATGCAGCCGCAGGTTCCGCGGCTTTATTATCACTTTGTTTGTTGATGCTGAAAATCACCTGACCCAATAATTGTTCAAGGCCTGGCGGCGATTGCGTCATGGTAATCACGGCACCATCTTTCAGCATTTCTTCTTCGCCGCCTGGCTCTATGGCAATAAATTTATCGCCCAGCAAACCACCACTGGCAATCACAGCCGCGCTGTCAGATGGAATTTTAACGCTGTTATCAATATCCATGGTCAGAATGGCGCGGTAATTGTCATCCAGTGTCATGGCTGAGACTGTGCCAGCCTTGATGCCGGAAACGCGCACATCTGCACCCACATTCACCCCATCAATTTTGGTAAAGGACGCTTTAAGTTTATATCCAGACGGGCGAGTGGCATTGGCAGTATTGAGTGCCAGTGCCAGAAACAAAATGGCGGTGACCAATACGATAGCACCCAAAGCCGTTTCCAAAACATTTCTATTCATTGATCTTCTCCACCCTTAGAATCCGAGATGCATGCTAGGCGTTTTATCTGATTTTGTCATGACCCGAATGGGGCGACCCGGCCAATTTAGGAATTTTTTCATTAAACGATAAAAAACTTGACCCCATGCAATCGTATGCGCTACCGTCTCGCCTATAGCGGGTATTTTAACACGGAGTTCACTCTAAATGTATAGTCCATATTTTAACTATAAGCAGCCATTACGTTCGCCTCGACAGGCAGTCGCCATGCCGCAATCTGCTGGTGCAGTTGCCAGTGAAAACGACAACGGGCCCAACCCCGTCGATACGCATGTCGGAAAACGTTTGCGCATGCTTCGCAAGCTGAAGAATATCAGCCAGGAGAAACTTGCCCAGGCTTTGGGCCTGACATTTCAGCAGGTACAAAAATATGAACGTGCCGATAACCGCATTGGCGCATCGCGCTTGTGGGAGATTGCGCAGGTTTTGGGCGTGGCCCCCAGTTATTTTTATGAAGGTTACGGCAAGCAAACCCGCGCACCTGCCTATGGCCTTGCTGAAGATTCCGACAATAGCGCAGATGATGTGATGCAGCGCAGTGAAACCCTTAAACTGGTAAGTCTTTATTATCAGATCAAAGACGAAGCGACGCGCAAACAGGTTCTGGAGATGGTAAAAACCCTGGGCAAGAAATAACTAATAAATTTCTTTGCCCAGTGGCACGTCGGTTGCCGGCATCAGGCGAATGACTTCGCCATTTGCATTTTCAACGCCCAGTGTTAGAAATTCTGAAATTTCCGGGCCCATTTTGCGGGTGCCCAAATTCATCACGCCAATGATCTGGCAGCCGACTAATTCTTCCTTACTATAATGGCGGTATGCGCCGCAGCTGATTTTAATGCCGATATCCGGGCCAAAATCCACCGTCATGCGGTAAGTTGGTTTTTTGCTTTCGGCGTCTTCCACCTTGATGATTTTTCCCACGCGAATATCCAGCGCAGCAAAGTTTGCGTAATCGGTTTGGGGTTTAAGCGTCATCAGATCACCCCCATGCACCATAGCATCACAGCTTTTTGCGCATGCAGGCGGTTTTCTGCGGCATCCCAGACAATGGATTGCGGCCCGTCAATCACATCACTGGTCACTTCAAGGCCACGGTAGGCGGGCAGGCAGTGCATAAAGACGGCATCTTTTTTTGCCTGCGCCATCAATGCCGCATTGACCTGATAGGGCGTGAAGATTTCACGGCGCGTAATGCTTTCCGCCTCTTGTCCCATCGAAACCCAGGTATCTGTTAAAACACAATCCGCATCTTTTACCGCTGATGCCGGATCATCAGTTACCTCAATAAAGGCACCTTTTTCATGTGCCATTGCAATTATTTCGGTCGTAGGTTGATGGCCTTTCGGTGCGGCAATTTTAAATTTGAATTGATAATGCATTGCTGCATGGATCCATGACGTGCAAACATTATCACGCCCGTCGCCCGTCCATGCAACGGTTTTGCCGGTCAGCGAGCCGCGGTGTTCTTCATAGGCCATAATATCCGCCAGCACCTGACAGGGATGCGTATCATTCGTCAGGCCATTGATGACGGGAATGGTGGCATGTTCGGCCAATCCCGTCAGATAGCCATGGTCATGCGTGCGGAACATAATCAAATTCACATAGCGGGACAGGGCACGTGCCGCGTCCGGAATGGAGGTATCTGATTTCAGCTGAATTTCACTGCCGGTCAACATAATGGCATGGCCGCCCAGCTGGTTCATGCCAACATCAAACGAAACGCGCGTGCGCAGCGACGGTTTTTCAAAAATCATCGCCAGTGTTTTTCCTGCCAGTGCATTCGCATGCAACGAACGGTTTTTCTTCACGCCGTGGCCGACTGAAACAATATGTTTGATTTCTTCTGCTGAATGTTCGTGCAGGTCAAGAAAATGCCGCGGGCTCATGATAATGTCTCCATAAATTTCTGTGACGCGTGATGCATGGCCGTGATGCCTTCGTCGATTTCCTTTTCTGAAATAATCAGGGGTGGCAGGATGCGCACGGTATTATTGCCTGCAGGAATGGAAATCACGCCTTCGCCGTGCATGACCTCAATGAGTTTGCGTACAGGGATATCAGGCTGGCATTGCACGCCCTGCATCATGCCCAAGCCGCGATGCACGGCATACAGCTTGGGGAATTGTGCAGCCAGGTTTTGCAAACCCTCGGCCAGATGTTGCGCGCGCCGCTCCACATCAGCAAAGAACCCATCGGCCAGCATCACATCCAGCACGGCATTGCCAACCGCCATTGCCAATGGATTGCCGCCATAGGTGGAGCCATGCGTGCCCGCCACCATATGTTTGGCCACGCGTTCGGTAGCGAATAATGCGCCCAACGGAAAGCCCGCACCAATGCCCTTTGCCGTGCAGAGCAAATCAGGCGTGAAGCCAAAATGTTCATAGGCAAATAATTTACCGGTGCGCCCCATACCGCACTGCACTTCGTCCAGGAAAATTAGCAGATCATGTTTCTGAGACAGCGCAACCATGGCGTCAATATAGGCTTGGGAATGGGGGCGAATGCCGCCTTCACCCTGTACGGTTTCAATGTGAATGGCAGCCGTCGCAGGTGTGATGGCTTTTTCCAATGCCGCAATATCATTGAAGGGCACAATATCAAAACCATCCAGCAGCGGGCCAAACCCATCAATCATATAACTGCGGGGCGCGGCGGAAATCGCGCCCATGGTGCGGCCGTGAAACGCCTCGGAAATACAAATCATCCGGTATTTTTCTGGCTTGCCCTGCGCACTGAAATATTTGCGCGTCATTTTCAGACCCAGCTCCCAGGCCTCAACGCCGGAATTGGTGAAGAAAATTGTATCCGCGAATGATGCGCTGGTCAGGCGATCCGCCAGACGCTCACGCTCAGGATGATGGAACATGTTGGAAATATGCCAGACTTTATCCGCCTGTTCCTTGAGTGCCGTGACGACATGCGGGTGGCAATGACCTAAAGAATTCACGCCGTAGCCGCAGGCGAAATCCACATAGTGTTTGCCATGCTCATCAAAAAGATAGGCACCTTCACCACGCAAAAAAGTAAGGCCAAAAGTATTATAGACAGGAAGAACAGATTGAATCATGATGTCACCGTGTTGCAAGAATGAGACGAAAAGCGGAAATCTCCGGCCACAAAATTACGGCCCGCCGGAGGAGGGGCCTATCGAGGTCGTCGGAGACGGAGCAGGGCAACACGCAAGGTCATGAAATCAATATGACAAAGGCTGTGATGGTGCGCAAGCATAAATTTTCACAAAGCCCCATGTTTGTCGTTCTATCTGGCAGTGGCGGCCTGAAGCTGATAGGATTCCGCCATGACGCGACAGGCAATCATATCCATTTTAAAGCAGACAGGCCTGCATGCACCGCTGCGCTGGCTGGCAAAGGATTTTCCGGCCACACTTTATACCTACTATTGCAAGGCTGTGGATCGGCGCGGGCGGCGGTTTCGGAATTACGTCAAAAATCACCAGATTCATAAATTACATATTGGTTGCGGCTTCAGTTATTTGCCCGGATGGTTCAATACGGATCTGGTGCCGAACCGGCAGCGTGAATATCTAAATGCGACAAAGCCCTATCCATTTCCGGATAATAGTTTTGATTATATTTTTACCGAGCATATGATTGAGCATGTGCCTTATGCGGCAGGGCAGGCCATGCTGGCTGAATGTTTCCGCGTATTGAAACCTGGGGGCGTTTTACGGCTGGTTACGCCAGATTTGAAATTTCTGATGGATCTTTATCAAAATCAATCCCAGGTGGCGCAGGACTATGTCAAATGGTCGGCCAATGAATTTTTGAAGCCGCCGCTGCCACATAATGTCACCTCGGTCATCAATAATTTTTTCTATGACTGGGGGCATCGCTATATTTATGACATGCCTACCATGGGTGCGGCGATGGCCACCATCGGCTTTCATCAACTCACAGAATGTCAGATTGGGCAAAGTCAGCATGACGCGTTGAAAGGTCTGGATAACGATACGCGGATGCCACCCGGATTTCTGGTGCTGGAATCCATGGTGATTGAAGCTCAAAAACCCGATGCAAAAGCCTAAACCCCAAAAGCCAGTTGAAAGAAAACCCCGAAAGGTTGACGCAGATTATTTGCACCGGGCCGCGCTTTATTACCTGCAGCGTTATGCCGCCACGCGCGTGCGACTGCGGGAAGTTCTGTTGCGCAAGGTGGCGCGCCGCCAGTTGCTGAAAACTGTGCAGGCCACAGAAGTACAAATCTGGATACCTGAAATTGAAAAACTGCTGGATCGTTATGAAGCTTCTGGCTTGTTAAACGATCAGGCTCTGGCTGAAACGCGGGTAGTCAATATGCGTGCTGCGGGCCGCAGTGCACGCGACATTACGAATAAGCTTCGCCAAAAAGGTTTCGCGCCAGCGATGATTGAAAATACGCTGCAAGAAAACGCAGATGACGGTGGGATCACCGATGTCGAGGCCATTCAGAAATTCATGCAAAAGAAAAAACTCGGACCCTTTCGCCGGAATGATAAAGTGATGGACGAAAAAACAGTACAAAAAGAAATCGGCACATTGCTGCGCGCGGGGTTCAATTATCAATTGGTACGGGATGCTTTGTCTATGCAGCAGGCGGCGGAGATAGATCTTTGTGAAGATCCTTAATCGGCGTTGCGGTGATATCCGTGGCCGACGGCTTGCCTTTTGGCGCGTTTTTCGGTGGCTGTTGACCAGGCTGCACCAAACGTTCGGGCGGCAGGTAAAAAATAGCCGAGGTGCCCTGGCCAAACACGGATTCCAGATCAAATTTACCGCCGTGCAATTCCACCAGTGAAATCACAAGTGTGAGGCCCAGGCCCGTGCCGGCATAACGGCGCGCCAGCGCGCTATCCACCTGTCCAAATGGCACCAATACTTTCGGAATATCTTCTTCCTTAATGCCGATGCCTGTATCAGCAACCGTGACTTTAAAACGGCCGTCTGCATCCACGCGCGCGGATAATGTCACGCTGCCACCTTCGGGTGTGAATTTCACCGCGTTGGAGAGCATATTAACCACAGATTGTTTGATCGATAATTCTTCACCCCAGATTTGCGGCAAGTTGGGCGGGATATCGCTGATGAGGGAAAGTTTGCCGGCATCTGCGCGTGGCTTGACCAGGCGCAGTGCCGCCGCACCCACATTCGCAAAATCAAACAAGCTTTCATTGATTTCTTTTTTACCGGCCTCGATTTTAGACACATCTAAGATGTCATTGATGAGTTCAAGGAGATGTGTGCCGGATGCGTGGATGTCCTTGGAATATTCCACATAATCTTTGCGGCCCACCGGGCCAAACATTTCATCCTTGATGATTTCAGAGAAACCAATGATCGCGTTTAGTGGCGTTCGCAATTCATGTGACATATTGGCCAGGAACTCTGATTTCGCGCGGTTCGCCAGATCAGCCTGCTCTTTGGCTGTCCGCAACGCCATTTCCGCATCTTTTCTTCGTGTGATGTTTTCCATCGTGCCTTCGAAATACAATGCATTGCCTTCTTCGTCGCGCACGGCACGCGCGTTCATCGCCACCCAAATCACCACATTGTCACTGCGGCGCACCTGCACTTCATGTTCGGTAATCGCACCATCATCGCGCAAACGGCTGACGAATAAATCCCATTGTTCTGGATAATGATAAACTTCGCTGCGAATATCACGTACCTGGCTGACCAGTTCAGCGGGACTGGAATAACCCATGATATGTGCAAACGCCGGGTTGACGGAAATATAGCGGCCATCGGGCGTACATTGGAAAATTCCCGCGACAGAGTTTTCCACCATTGCGCGGTATTTCTGTTCAGCTTCGCGCAGCTGCGCTTCCTGGCGGCGGCGTTCCGAAACATCCGTCATTGTCCCCACTACGCGCACCGTTGCAAAGCCGCTGCGGCGCAGGGAGCGCAATCCAATCTCTACCTGCCTGAAGCCGCCGGTCTTGCGCAACACGCGCACTTCGTGTTTGCGCAAACTGTCTTCGCCCGCCATTGCCTGGTTAAAATGGGTTTGTAAATTTTGGCGGTCGCTCTCATGAATAAAATCAAATACACTTTTGGTCAGTGTATCGCGAATGTCAAAACCGGTCAGGAATGTCCAGGATGCGTTGACATAAGAAATCGAACCCAATGCGTTGGTGTCAAAAATAACATCCGATACCCGGTCAATAATCGCTTTAAATTCACGCTCGTTATTCCGCAAGGTTTCCGCGATCTGGTCACGCTCGCCGATACGGTTTTTCAATTCGCGGTTGGTGCGTTCCAGCGATGTTGCCATGCTGGCCACACGCATTTGCCGTTTTTGTGCCGCATTGATGTAATTGGTCAATACATAGGTAAAGCCAAGGCCAGCCAGGAAGATCACCAGGGGAGTCAACAGCATCATATTGCTGCGCTCGCCAATTTCTGACACTTTCATTTTCATTTGCCAGAATTGATTGCTGAAAGAAAGGCTGCGCGTCACATCCTGCAGCGGCAAAAGCGTGCTGATCGGTTTGCTGGCAGCTTCCTGATAAAGAATAACGGGGTTAGCGCGGTTGGGCATGGCGACCGAAAGATCGCTCACATACATATTATCGCCGGTCAGCTGGGCCGGAAATAATTCCGGGACCACCGATACAATATATCCCACTTGTCCTGCAGGCGTCTTGCCTGCCGCCACGAAAATCGCAGAGCTGGGGTCCTGTATCCCCAGCATGGTGCCCGGCACTTTTAAAACAATTCCCAGGCGTCCCTGATTGGCTTCATTGCGTGCCTGTTGCAGCGCAGCATTGCTGTTAAAAAGATTAACAATTAAATTTTCCTGCACGTCGTCGCCGTAACGATTAATGGCCGCATAGGGCTCGTTCTCTTTGGCCAGCATCCAGAAAATATTTGTGGCAATCGGCGATCCCTGACTCAGGGTATTGGCCAGATTTTTAAAATCCGCGTTATCAACATGCGCACTGCTTCGCATCAAAATCTGCATCGCGCGCATCAGGCCATCCAGTTTACTCAACCGTTCCTGATAATTGGACGTAATAGCAACCACCTGGTTGTTCGATTGAATGCGGTTGCTCTCGAATAACCCCAGGACGATAAAAAACGCCATCACCACAGATAACAGGGTGCCAACAATCGGCACCAGTAACATGGCCACGCGTCCGCTGCTAAAACGTTCTGTCTTGAGCGGTGGTTCCGGCTGTTCTTGCGGTTCCTCTTCCAGAGTCATGCCCGCAGTCTAACCCTTTGTTTTATCGCTGTCAGGATGCTTTAAGGCAGGGGGCGGGGAATTTTCTGTGTTTTGCTGCTGCGCGCGGGTATCATTGGCTCGCCTTCGCTCACGGGCTTGCTGTTTTCGGCGCATCAAATTGGCGCGCATTTCCGCTTCAAGCTTTTCCTGCCGCGACAAATCGCCTGTTTTTTGCTTGCTGGCCATAGGTCATTTATGTATGTTCGCCAGCGTTCTGACAAGTTGCTGGAATGTTTGGTATGCTGCCGTAGCCCCGCGAGCGAATGCGAGCAAAAAATAGATTGCCCGCGCTCCAGGCTGCGATAGTTTGAGTGGTTTTGTGTGCTGCCGTAGCTCAGGGGTAGAGCACTCCCTTGGTAAGGGGGAGGTCGA
>DPZW01000068.1:0-1370 GCA_003536545.1 Rhodospirillaceae bacterium | reverse complement strand
TGGTAAGGGAGAGGTCGAGGGTTCGATTCCCCTCGGCAGCACCAGCCTTCACCGCGCCTGCGGAAAATTCTCGATATGCTGGTCGCCGCTGCAGCCGAAATAGATCGCTTTGCGGCCGTCGATATAGACTTCATAATGACAGCATCCAGCTGCCATCACGCGTTCCAGAAATGTCACGTAATTGATTTTTTGCTGCTGAATGTCCCGAATGGTTTGCTGAATTTTACTGGCATTAAAATCTTTGCTTACCGGCGGTGGATTTTGAAGAGGGAAGTCATTGTAATGAGAACTGCCATTCACGCCAAACGTGATTTTCTTTAACCCAACCAGATCCACGATATAACGCTCCGCACCTGCCGCCGCTAATCGCTGAACGACTTCGGGAAAAGTGATCTTTCCGGCCAGCGATAATGCTACGCACTCATTTGCAATTTCAAAATCCATGGTTATCTCCTTTAGTTTAATCGGTCTGCGCCGCGGCTTTCGTCCCAGCCGTTGTCGGCCAGCAAACGTTGTACCAATCCCATCAGTTGTTTCTTTTCGCTGGCGGAAAGCGTTTTAAAAAATTCGTGGTCATTGTCATCCGCTTCGTGCGCCAGCATAGGGACCAGCTTTCGTCCCGCGGGTGAAAGCTGCAACTGCACCGCGCGGCGATCCGTTTCATTTTCTGTGCGCGTGATGAGTTTTTTCTGCACCAGCCGTTCAATCATGCGTGAGAGTGAACTTTTGTCCACACCCACCAGATGTGCACATTCATTCAGCGTCAGACTGTCATGATCATACAGCACCCGCATGACCACCCATTGCGCCACCGAAGTGCCGTGCCTCTCCAGACGTGCAGCAAAACTACCTGAGACGAAATTAGACAGGCAGCGCAGCCAGTAACCCAGGTGATTTTCAAGCGGTGAGGCATTCATGAGATGGATATAGTTGCATATGCAACAAATGTCAAGCCTTAGGGTTTTGCTATAAAATCTTGACCCGGAAGGGGGCTTGGGGTTAAGTCGTTCCCTGAAAAAAAATTAGGAAAAAACCATGTCTATTATGCCAGATCACTGGATCCGCGAACAAGCCAAGCAAAAAGGCATGATCGAGCCGTTTTGCGAACGTACGGCTGACCAGGGAAAAATCTCGCACGGGCTGTCGTCGTATGGTTATGATGCGCGGCTGTCGGATGAATTTAAAATCTTCACCAATATTGATAACGCCATCGTCGATCCCAAAAATTTCAGCGCGAATAGCTTTATTGACCGCCAGACGGATGTCTGCGTCATCCCGCCGAATTCTTTTGTGCTCTCGCAAACCGTGGAATATTTCCGCATTCCGGATGATGTGCTGGTGATTTGTCTGGGCAAATCCACTTACGCGCG
>DPZW01000061.1 GCA_003536545.1 Rhodospirillaceae bacterium | reverse complement strand
GTCTTGCGCCGCATTCTCAATTCCTGTCGTAAAATATTGCGATCCATTTAACTGCTTTCAAAAAATATCAGATAGGTAGCTGATGGTTTATGCTGCCACTTTCTCTTTAGGAATACAATAAAGGTCGGTTTCAGTACTGTAGGTGTTATGATGCCCCATGAAATACACATAATCCTCACATAATTCCTGCACCAGAAATGGCAGGCTGAATAAATGTTCTTTGTGATGATAAATGCTGATTTGTAATTTCGGACGGCATTTCTCCAATGTACGGCGCATGCCATACAAGACTTCGGGCTCCACGCCTTCAACATCGAGGCTGACCAAATCCAACTTTTCAATACCATGCTGTGCGATATAGCTATCCAGAGAAACCGCAGGCACCTCAATTGTGTTTGCTGTATCAGTTGAAATGGCCGATGAGCCGTGATGACCTGCAGCAAAATGCAAAACAGTATCGCGGTCATAAAGTGCATAAGGCACTGTTTCAATAATATTCACCGCTGCCGCCGCCCTGGCATCACCGCTGACCTTCGCCGCCGCAAATAGATGTTGCATTTGCGTCTGATTTTTGGGATCAGCCTCAAAAGCAAAAACCTTGCCGCCTGGACATTGCATAGCGAAATTTAGAGAGGTTTCACCATTAAAAGCACCGCCATCCACTACCCAGTCACCCGCCAAAGCACGCACTTGCGGGTGGTTATATTCGGCATATTCTGCAATCCGCAAAAACCCGTGCTCGCCGCGCAGGCGATATTTAATAATAGAAGCCAGTGTTAATTTAGATTCCTCATCTGCAAGCATCGCAAACAAACGTTCCATTGCATCCCGATGATCACACAACAAATCAGGGGTATATCTTACATCGCGGTAAGTCGGATCAACGGCAAAAACAAAATCGCGAATACCGTGAGCCGCCAGCATAATGCCTTTTTTGCGCTCCTCACGGCCGTAAACCCAAACCAGCAAATCCTGGCGGCTGCGCAATTCTTCTTTACCAATGAACTGGACCTGCCCTTGGCTGGGCGGGAATTGCAGATCTTCCATCACAGAAAAGCAAACAGGCAAACGTTGAAATTTCTGTGTGAATGCATCAAATGCAGCCTGGCATTCATCCACATAGCAAAAAATCGCCACGGGTCGGCGGGTCAATGCAATATCATCGCCGCCCCGGCGATAAAGTGCGGCATCCTCAACCATCTGCATTAAATTGCGCATGTAAATTTGCTATATCAAATACCGAAATCACGCAAGGATCTCAAAAAACTAGCCAGGTGGGCGATGGTTTTTTGCTTCTCCACAGCGGACCCAGTTTACCCAGGTGGGCGCCATATAACCACAACCAAGATCGCAGTCAGGGACAGCTCCCGCTATGTTTGCATCGGCCCTCGGGAGTAATGCAACCTGTCGACACCACCCAGCCAGTTATAGCTTAGGCAGCCTTGAGGCGATCTGCAATGGAAATGACACGGGTGGTCAGATGTTCTACGGCTTTGACCATTAATTCCTGGTCATTATTCTGCTCTGCAACCGGTTTCGGCGCAGGCACCTGGGCTGTCTTTGCGCCCTGCTGAGCCTCGGACAGCTCATCCATCGTCATTAAATTCAGCAACACCATCAAATGGGCATCCGTCACCTGTACGCCGCTAAACTGCGCTTGCAGTTTTGCTGCACGTTCATGCAGCTGGCGGCCCAACTCACGGATGCGCGGGGCTTCGGCTTCGCTGCTGGCGATGGGATAAACACGGCCGTTGATATTCAATTCGATGGTAATACTCATGCGGCCTGCTCCATCATTTGCTGAACATCTTCAATGGTTTCATCGAGGCGGCGAATAAGTTCTGCGCGGTAAATTTCAGACGGGCTACGCGGCGTGATGCTTTGCATCACGGGTGTTTGAATAGAGGTGGGAGACACTGCAGCCAATTCATCCAACTGATCGATTGCTTCATCGAGCTTTTCAAGGGCGGCGCGCAGGCTTTTCATCGACTCAGATTCTAGGGAATTTTTACCCCTTTGCGCAAGATGTTGTATGCATTTTCTGTATTTTCCCCATTATTGGTATGCAGCGCAATGCCGGGATACAGTTTTAGCGGTGTTTTACGGCCTTTTCGAGCGCGGATCACGATACGACTGGCTGCCATATCAGGCTGCGGCCAGATGGGGATAACCTCTATTGCACCAAAACCGTGCATTTGGGTCATAATTTCCGGCAATGCATCGGCGCGGTGAATGAGCGTGAAGCTGCCGTGCGTTTTGACGGCGCGGCGCGCGGCTGCAATCCAGATGGTCAGATCATCCATCATGAAGGCAATTTTGCGTGCGCCATCCTGCGGCGCGTCATGCTGATGGTCATCGTGATAGGGCGGATTACAGATCACATGATCAAATTGATCAGATTGAAATTGATACGTCCGAATATCGCCCGTAATCATTTCTGCCGTTAAATTATTCGCGGCAAAATTCTGCTCTGCGAATGCAGCCTGTGCGGGCTGAATTTCAATGCCAGTGACATGAATATCCGTAACACGCGCCGCAGTGCATAAACTTGCCGCGCCGACGCCGCAGCCCAGATCCAATAATGTTTCACCTGGCTCAATAGGGCAAGCCGCCGCCAGAAAAATTGCATCCATACCGGCACGGTAGCCATCCTGGCTCTGCGTAATCTTCACCCGCCCATCCAATAAATAACTGGTATCCGTCGTCATATTTTCATGGCCAGCGTCAAGCCATCGCCAATGGGTAAAATCACAGACTGAAAACGTGCATCTGCATGAATTTTATTGTTCACGCTCTGAATAGTTTTGACAACTTTATCACTGCTATTGGCGTTTAAAACTTCACCACCCCATAGTGTATTATCAATCATTATCAACCCGCCGCGGCGCAGCAAGCGGCAAGACTGTTCAATATAATTGGGGTAATTGCCCTTATCCGCATCGATAAAAATGGCATCAAATTCACCGTCCGCAAATTTTGGCAAAGTTTCCAGCGCGGGCGCGAGGTGCAATTGAATTTTATGTTCCAATCCGGATTCTTTCCAAGCAAAACGCGCAATATCCGTCCATTCGCCGTTAATATCACAGCAATGCAATTCTCCGCCATCAGACAATGCGCGCGCCAGCCACAATGAACTCATGCCGGTAAACGTGCCAATTTCGATAATTTTTTTCGCGTCGATCAGTTGCATCAAGAATGTCATCACTTGCCCCTGATGTGCGTCAATCTGCATCCGCGCGACTTCGCCCAGTGCGGCTGTGCGCCTGCGCAATTCAGGCATGACGGGCAATTCGGCCATGCCCTGTTCGGTTAAATAAGCCAGTAATTCTGGGGAGAAAAATGAAGATCGCATGGCAATAACTTGACACGAAGAGGGGCAATCGCCAAGGTGCGGCTCAGAGATTTTTATGACCCAAACTGCCCTGAAATCATCATCCGCACCCGCCGAAGTGCCCAAGGCAATTGAAGCATTGGCCAGCACGCTGTCAGATGACATGCGTGGCGTGAATGCGATGATCCTACAACAATTAGGCAGTCAAATCCCCCTGATACCACAGGTCGCGCAATATCTCATTGCGGCAGGCGGCAAACGTTTGCGTCCCCTGCTTTGCGTTGCATCGGCGCGTATGCTTGGCGACACATCCAGCCACTCACATGAATTAGCAGCCGGATCGGAAGAGCACACGCCCGAA
>DPZW01000181.1:606-2992 GCA_003536545.1 Rhodospirillaceae bacterium | reverse complement strand
GAGAAAATACATCAGTTGATTATTTTTTATTTGCTCTTCAGCATTCGATGGGTTTTCATAATAGGCAAAGGTAACAGCCCCACATCCCGTTTGATTGCCAAAACTTTTATCTCCGCCCAGGGTAATCTCTTTCGTAGAGCTCCCGCTTCTTAAATCTTGCAAGGCAGCCTCAATAACAACTTTAGGATCTTCAATACCAATGTTGTTAATTCTTGCTTTATAAACACAGGCTGACAGATTAAATAAATCTTCAAGGGTTTTCTGAGTTTTTCCAGGAGGAATTTGTGAAATGGTAATTCCCTGCCCCATACTCAGGTAAGTAGTGAATTTTTGGAATACGGTGGTCGCGACATCAGACCCCCATTTCGCCAGATATAGGGTGATATACTGGCCGGAATTCAAACCGCTGGAGAGCGGGATCAAAAGACCCAAACCAAAGACCAGGCGCACCGGCGTCCAGGTACCGTTAAAACTTTTGCCCAATGGCTTGCCTTCGCGCATGGTTTCAACAACCGCAGATGTAATCGTCCAGAATAAAATAATCCCGGCCAGCACGAGAATAAGATTGGCATAAACGGCCAGCATGCCGCCAAAAGCAGTGGGGATAAGATTATTGCCATTCAGGTTAAAAATATTATTTAACACATCATTGGCCGCATTGCCGGCAGGTGCAGCTGCATTTGCCACATTAACACTCAGCCCCATCAGCAACGTCACCAAGCTGAGAGCTATGAAAAACAAAAAGGCACCCACAGCAAAAAACATCGCAATTTGTGGGATGTGCGCACGGTCCCAAATCAAATTTTTATAAGCAATGCCGATGATGTCGCGCAGCTTATAATCCTTGGCATAGCGCATATCTGTGCAGGGATGATTTTTATCAATCAGATCCACCATCACGTAAATTTGCGCGATGATATTGACCAATAGATCCCAGGCAAATTTCAACCCTTCAAAACTACGCCCAATTTCGGGCGTCAGGGCAAATTTTGCCGCTTTGCCAATAGGTCCCGCCGGCTTTTTAATTTTTCCCTTTTTTGCATCCACAGGCGCACGGGCGCGGCTGTGGTTTCCATTGCCATTGGGGGCGCGGACGGGACGGCGCGGCTGCTGCGGGCTATGTGGGGGGCGTGTTGCCATTAAATACGTATCTCCACCTTATAGATTACCAGTCCCTTGTGACGCTTTCGTGAAGGATAGGGACAATTTTAGGGATTCGATATGGTCAGTTTGGCCAGTGCGGCTTGCAATTCCGTTAACAATTCCGGGCTATGGCTGATATTCAGGGAAATTCTCAGCCGTGCCGTGCCCTCCGGCACGGTGGGCGGCCGAATGGCCCGAATATCCCAACCGTTGGCCTGCAGGCCATCGGCAGCAGCCACCGCCGCATGATCTTCACCCAAAATCACGGGCCAGATGGGGGATTGCTGACCCACCGAATGACAAATCGACAGCAATTTTTCCCGCCGCCATGTTTCTTCATCTAATATATGTGTTGCCGTCTGCAATGCGAGCGCGAGAACAGGCATCGGTGCCGTCGCAAAAATAAACGGCCGCGCGGTGTTAATCAGATAATCGATGATATCTGTGCGCGCCGCAATGAAGCCGCCCGCTGCACCCAATGCCTTGCCGCCGGTGTGGACGGTGATCAGATGATCACGCGGCAGATTTTCGCAACAGCCTTTGCCGGTCGGACCATAAATTCCAGTCGTGTGGGCTTCATCGATGATCAGCATGGCATTATTTTCTTCAGCGATATGCAACAATGACTCCACGTCCGCGAAATCACCATCCATGCTGAACAAAGATTCTGTCACTATAAAAATCTGCACACCTCTGTGCTGACGGATCAACCGCTGTAGGTCACCCAGATCGTTATGTACAAATTTAAAATGCTGTGCGGCTGAAGCGCGGATACCATCACGCATGCTGGCATGCACATTTGCATCGAATAAAATCACGTCCCCGCGCTGCGGCAAGGATGACAGCAACAGGTAATTTGCCTGATAACCGGACGAAGATAATAAAGTTTTTTCCGCGCCCAGCCATTTCGCCAGATGCGTTTCGCACGCAGATATTATTTCATGGTTGCCGCGCAACAACCGCGCCGCGCCCGCGCCCACTGCCATGCCGTCATCAAATGCACGCGCAAGCGTTTCGCGCAAACGCGGATGGCTTGCCATCTGCAAATAATCATTGGATGCAAAATCTATTCCGGTGGCGGGTTTAAGCTGCCGCAGACGATTGGCAGCCCGAAGGTCCGCAAGCGTTTGTGCTGCACGATCCTGCAACGGTAGATTTCTGTTCATCTTTATATGCGGCGCGGCCATGGAGCCCCAGTTTATCCAGCAAATCCTTATCAATGTCAAAATCCGGATTGGCGGTG
>DPZW01000181.1:0-436 GCA_003536545.1 Rhodospirillaceae bacterium | reverse complement strand
GTCAAAATCCGGATTGGCGGTGGTCAGCAATTTATCGCCCGTAAAGATGGAATTCGCACCTGCCAGGAACGCCATCGCCTGGGCAGATTCCGGGATATCCATTCTTCCGGCAGACAAACGCACCATCGCCTTCGGCATCAGAATCCGCGCCACCGCGATCGTGCGCACCCATTCCAATGGATCGATTTTTTCCAAACCTTCATCGCCCAGCGGCGTACCTTCCACCGGCACCAAGGCATTAATCGGCACGCTTTCCGGCTGCGGGGTCAGGTTCGCGATTTGCCAGAGCAATTTCACGCGGTCGATCGTTTCCTCACCCATCCCGATGATGCCGCCGCAGCAAACAGAAATCCCCGCATCGGAAACAGCCTTGAGTGTATTCAAACGATCATCATACGTACGCGTTGTGATGATATCATCATAATGTTCGCGTGAC
>DPZW01000173.1 GCA_003536545.1 Rhodospirillaceae bacterium | reverse complement strand
AAAAGCTGAATTTAAAAACAGTGCCCCGGCACCGCTGCGGGCATTTGCATTCAATACCCGCCGTGAAATCTTTAAAGACATTCGTGTGCGCGAGGCTCTTCATCGGGTCTTTGACTTTGAATGGCTGAATAAAAATTTATTCCAGAATGCCTATGCGCGCAGCGAAAGCATTTTCCCCCGCTCGCCGCTGGCAGATAGTAAATATCGCGCACCCCGTAGTGATGGCAGTGGTTATAACCGTGATAATGCGCGCCTTGCGCAGAGTTTGTTGTCACAGGCAGGCTGGACGCTGCAGGATGGCAAATTACAAAACGCGGCGGGTAAAATCTTTAAATTTGAAATCTTGCTCAATAATCCTGCGGATGAAAAAATTGCGCTGGCCTATCAGCGGTCGCTGAAACGCCTTGGCATCACCGCAACCATCCGCACGATCGACGCCGCGCAGTTTGCGGGCCGCCTCGAACAATTTGATTTTGATATGACGGCCGTGCAATGGGCTTCCACACTTTCACCGGGCAGCGAGCAAAATGTCTATTGGGGCAGCAAAGCGGCCGATCTGCGTGGCAGCCGGAATTATCCGGGAATCCATGACGCAGAAATTGATCAATTCATCATGCAATTGAACAATGCCTCTCGTCAGGATGATTTTACCGCCGCCGCCCGCGCACTGGATGCACGGATGATGTCGGGGCAATATTTCATCCCTCTTTATCACGCGCCGCGTGACTGGGCAGCCTATTGGCCCAGCCGCATTGTGCCGCCAAATAATCCTTCATTATACGGCACTGTGCTTGAAACCTGGTGGGCAAAGCCATAGACTGCGGGAATGGAATCGCGCCGCATCATCCCGTTTTTAATCATTCTCGCTCTTGCGGCCTGCCAGCCGGGTGGTGAAGGCACAGGCATCATGAATAGCAGCAGCGGTGGCAGCAGTTCTTCCGGGGTGGGTGGCTCGTCTGCGATGACCAATTACTGGCACCAGAAATATGTGACGGCGGACAATGTGCCGGACATTATCAAGGCACAGGACTTACTGGAACAGGATCTGGCAGCCTGCGGTTATGAAAAAACGGCACGAAATTACATGGCAAAAATGAATGATCCGGTTTCAACGGATGAAGGCCATGTGGTCGATAAAAAGGGCACTTCGCGCAGAAAAACAGCCTTGCCGGTCAGTTACTCGGTGCGCGATTGCATGGATGGCCGTGGCTGGGTACAGCTCCGGCATTATTATACCACGCCTTACTAGATGCGAGGGACGAGGGGCGAGATGCGAGAAATCAGCAATGTCGGAAGATTATACCTCATTCTGATTGCTGTATTTTGTCTCGCTCTTTATTTTCCATTCCTGGTTGCTGCGCAGGCTGCCGAACCCGATGAACAGCAAACAGAATCGCGCGCGCTCCCACGTTTTGTCACAATCAAAGCCAAGGAAATCAATATCCGCACCGGCCCCGGCGAACGTTACCCGATTGACTGGGTGATGCAGGCCAAGGGTTGGCCATTACAGGTGGTGGCGGAATATGAAAACTGGCGGCGCGTGAAGGATTGGGAAGGCAATATGGGCTGGGTGCATCGCGCGATGTTATCCAACGCGCGCGCTGGTGTGGTGCAGGTGGAAACCACAACGCTGCGCCGTGCACCGTCCGCAGAAGGCACACCGCTCGCGCATGTGAAACAGGGCACGCATGCCGAGATCAAAAAATGCGATGCAGGCTGGTGCCAGGTCGAATTTGACGAAGCCAGCGGCTGGATCCCCGCAAAAACCATCTGGGGCGGGGAAAATTAATAACCCGTCTGAATCCGTTCAACCAGTTGCTTGACGGTCGGCACATTTCCGTTTGCATAAAACGGATCGCTCGCAAAACGATAGGCGTTATGCCCCGCGAACATCAATTGATCATCCACGTCTTCGGAATGTGAAATATTCTGCAAGGTTTTCTGGATACAAAAACTGCGCGGATCGGATTTTTTGCCCGTGGTGCCTTCTTCGTTCTGTGCCCAGTTTGAAAACGTGCATTGCGACAGGCAGCCCATGCATTCAATCTGGTCTTTCAGGATTTCATTTTCGCGTTCTTTGGTGACGAAAATCAAAGTGTTATCCGGTGTGCGCATCGCTTCGTTAAAACCTTCGGCGATCCAGCCCTGTGCGCGTTGCTTATCAATTGGTGTTACGTAAACCTTCCGCCCGCGCGCGCCGATAGCCATTTCGGCCGTGTGTTCGCCCACGACCTCAGTCGTAAACGGCACCTGGTGTTCAGAACGCTGCTGCAGCTCCGCCAGGAATGGATTGCGCACAGCGGAAGAATAAAAGCCGGTCGGCGAGAATTTGTTCAGATTCACGTCGCCTTTTTTTAATTCTACCAGGCGTTTTTTCCACGCGGATGAAATCGGGCTTTCCTGGGTCAGTAATGGCCGCGTGCCGAACTGGAATGCAACTGGCCCCAGATCAGGATTATCAATCCAGTCCTGCCATTCCGACAGCCACCAGACGCCGCCTGCCATGATGATGGGCTGATCGTTTAATCCGCATTCGCGCATGACTTTGCGCAGTTCGATCACGCGCGGCATCGGGTCCTGCGGCTGTTCGGGATTTTCGGAGTTGGAGAGGCCGTTGTGTCCGCCCGCGCGCCATGGATCTTCATAGACCACGCCGCCGAGCCATTCGGGAAATTTATTATAAGCACGTTTCCATAATGCGTTGAACGCCCGGCCAGATGACACGATTGGATAATAAAACTTGCCGCGCTGTGCGCAGAGTTCGGCCAAGCGATACGGCATCCCCGCACCGCAGGTGACACCGGAAATCAAATCGCCGGTGCCGTCCAGAATGCCTTCCAGAATAGTTTCGCACGCACCCATTTCCCACAAGACGTTTACGTGGATCAGACCGTTGCCGTTTGCCATTTCATGCGCGATCTTCGCCTGCGTGATGCCGCCATTGATGGAATAATTAATCAGTTCGTGATGCCGCTCGCGGCGCGTTTTGCCGTGATAGATTTGCGGGATGATATTGCCGTTATCGTCATAGCTGTCCGCATTCACGCCGGAGAAGGTGCCCACGCCGCCCGCACCGGCCCACGCACCAGTCGATTGACCATTGGAGACGGAAATCCCTTTGT
>DPZW01000076.1:11976-12096 GCA_003536545.1 Rhodospirillaceae bacterium | reverse complement strand
ATTCTGTGAATTCAGGGTCTGATTTTTATCCACACCCAGTGAATTGGTGATGGTTTCACCGACAGAAGGCAATGCAATTAGGCCTGCACCCACGGCCAGGCGCGCCAGGCCCTGCTGCAT
>DPZW01000076.1:11565-11751 GCA_003536545.1 Rhodospirillaceae bacterium | reverse complement strand
CAGGCGCGCCAGGCCCTGCTGCATTGGGGTCTGACCCGGATTTTCCGCATGTGCTTTTAACTTGAATGCACCCATCATCAGGGCAGTGGTGCCGCCGATATAGGATCCTGTATAAATCACCTGTGTCGCGCCGCCGATCTGTTCACGCAGATCATCCATCGCGCCCGCCAGATCCGTACTTTGTGC
>DPZW01000076.1:0-11396 GCA_003536545.1 Rhodospirillaceae bacterium | reverse complement strand
CTCTTCCGATCTGCCCGCCAGATCCGTACTTTGTGCCAAAGCATCCTGTGCACCTAGAATATTGGCAACCGCATAGGCACCCGCCAGCATCAGGCCGGACAATAATGTGCCGCGTAATTTTTTCATGTTTATCTTGCTCATTTTAATGTCTCCAAGGGTTATTGTTGATTCGGATTTTATCATGGGTAATATGATTTGTTGAGTTTCTACCATTGTTTTTCTTCCTTCTTAACTAACCAGGGTAAAGCCAACCGTATTGCCGAGAATGGCTACGAAATCTCCCAGATTCCAGCCAATCGCGCCTGCCACGATATGCGTAATCCCGGCCATACTGGTCACCTGCGTATTGCCATCACTCACAGAACGCAGAATGCTGAGCCCGCGCGTGAAGCTGATCATGCCCAGCATCTGCACAAACATGATAATCACTTTATAGGTGCGGTCGAGTTTCTCCTGAACTTCCACATCGATCATACTCATATGCTGATTGTCATAAGACAACATTGGCTCAGTCGTGGAATCAAAACCCAGTGTGTTGCCCATGGTGGCCATGACGCTGGGAAGCGCGATTAACATCGCGCCGAACATAAATGATCCCCAGATGCCTGAAAATTTTTGCTGACCTTTGGATCCTTCATCGGAATATTTCACACATTTCAACAGGCCTTTC
Source organism: Rhodospirillaceae bacterium (assembly GCA_003536545.1). Lineage (GTDB taxonomy): Bacteria > Pseudomonadota > Alphaproteobacteria > UBA11073 > UBA11073 > UBA11073. The sequence continues at coordinate 10,726 of DPZW01000076.1, read as the reverse complement.
ATAATCAGATAAGCCCCGAAAATATAACCGCCTGTATAGGTCAATTGCATCATCGGACCATTTATGGCCTCGATAAATTTCGCGAGCATCAGATCCAGTGACAGAGGATCGGTTTGCGCAAAAGCCGGTGATGCAGATAAAACTGCGAGCGCAAAGACAGGCAATGCAACACGCGCGCTCTTGGTAATGGCGCGGCCCAGATAGATCATCAAAGGTTGCATGACAGGTCTCATAAAGGTCTTCCTAACCTTTATTTAACCACTATTTCGTGACAAGGATGTGACAGTTCGGGACAATTTTCCGCAAATTCATATTAATTTCTTAGCGGAAAATCCAATAAAAACAGGCGATTTTACTGCCGGATCTGTCCCTGAGTGCCTACCACCACCCACTGGCCGCCCTGCTCGCGAATGGCAGTGACGCGGCCAATGCCGGGCACTTCATCACCCACATTGATGCGGAAAAGCTGGTTATCGCCGCGCTTGGTGATCCATGCCATGCCGTCAGATGCCGAACGCAATTCCCATGATGTCACCGGCTGAGTTGGCGCAGCCTTTACAACCTTTTTAGGCTTGGGTTTTACGGGTGCGGGCGCGGGTGTTTCCGTGCTTTCCGTTTTTTGCGGGGCGGCAGCCTTGGCCTCTGCTTCCGCTAATTTATTTTGCAGCTCAGCAATGGCAGCTTCCTGTTCTGCACGCACGGTTTCTGCTTCCGCCAATTTCTTTTGCACTTCTGCCAGACGCTCTGCTTCGGCGGATGGCACAGCCACAGCATCCGGTGCAGTCGCTGATGCAGCTGGTGCTTTTTCACCCGCCACAGGTTCTGCAGGCGGCATAACAACCGGGGTATCTGCAGGCGCAGCTACAGGCGGGGCGGTGGCAACTTCTGCCCAGGGATCATCGGGATTAACAGGTGCGACAGGCGAGAGCGCAATACCCCCATCAGGCACCGCATTGGTAACTGGCGCAGCAGGTGAAACACCCATGGCATTCATCACTGGCGCAGGATCTGATGGCACCTGTTCTTCGGCATTCATCGGTGCCGATGGAATAATAGGTGCATCGGGCGATGTTGTAGTTTCAGGTGTAGCTGTTGCATCTGCATAATTCGGCTCTTCCAGCAAACCAGCTGCAGTTACTTTGGGTGCGGCATCATTGGCTGGAAACAGCAAATGGCCGAAATTCACATAACCCATCACCAGCACAAAAATTCCAACGCCGCCGAAAATAATCAGGTTGGCGTATTTTTGAAAAAATGTGCGGCCTTCCTGCACCGGCAGCTGGCTGTCATCATAGGCTTCTTCGGTATATTCACCTTCAGCTTCAAACCCCTGTTGGGATTCATCGTAATAATCTTGACCGTAATCTTCTTCCTGATAGCCGTAGTTATCGTCGTTCTTATCGTTCATGATATCTATTCCTGCTGCTTGTCGGTGACGGGTTCGGTAAAGAAAATACCAATTGGGGTGTTAGATGCAACCCTTACCAGTGGGCGGATCCGGTTCGCCTCATCATCCACAAAGTCTGACAGCTGACTGGCGGCATCGCCCGCACCGGCATATAATGCATCTTTGGTGGATTGTTTGCCTTGTGAAATCACCACCGTGCCATCAGATACAGTTGTGGTTTGTTCCGGCTGGGAAATCACATCGCCAAAACGGCTGATGAACGACGCTGCCGCTGGCAGCACCAGGCGAGAGAAGTAACGCTGATCCACCTCCGTCGCCATCCCGCCCAGCGTGGTATTGGGATCAAGGGCAATGGCGTTCACCGGATAGCTGCGGCCATGAATGGAAAGTGTGGTGAATTGGATCACCAGATAATCATCAGAAACCTTAAACGCGCCAATCAGACGGCCACCCTTGAGCGGCCCTGATAAAACATGTGCCAGAATGGGGCCCGGTACATCGGAATTCGCTTCGGTAATCATCGCGCCGTAAAGCACATCACCTGCGGGCACAATAACTTTGGCTAGCAGCTTGGGTTTAGTGCCAGATCCCACAGTATTGGCATTATTGCCATCCACCACAGTTCTGCTGGCTGTCTGTTCCTGTGCAGCAAAACTCACCACCGTTGCTTCCTTGGGCTGCCAGGCATTCATCAGAGATTCAATCTGGCTCTGCATGGCTTTCGTCAAAGGGCCGATATCATCTACGGGCTGCTGTTGCTGCTGCGTCTGTTGAGGTTGCAGCGAAGCCGTCGGGGGTTGCACAGGATCTTGTTTTTCTGCCTGTCGCCACATGGCCAATGGATCCATCGGCTCTTCCTTTGGCCCCTGAATAGCCGCAACATTTCCCACCGGGGTCGGAATGGCACTGCTGCCCTCTTTTAATGCCTGTTGTGCGCGTTCTTTATTCGCATTTTGCAAGAGATCACGATATTCCGGCGTCACATCTGCGCCCACTGTGCCCGCCACATTTTCCCCACCACCGATACGGGACTCATCGGCACCCGGCGCGATGGGTTTTTTATCCCCCCCCATAAATCCATAAGCCCCTACACCCAGCACGGTGACGGCAGCGATAATCACACCGAATTTGAACGCGGGATTATTGTGCCACATGTCGCCAAGTTTTTGTCCCAAGCCCTGAGGCTTGGGCTCTTCATAAGTTTCAAATTCCTCGTCGCCGAAATCTTCGAACTCTTCGAAAGTATCCAAATCATTTTGATCGTTCATGACCCACCACCATTATTAATCACAATGTTTCCACCTGTTTGCGGTGTATTCCCGTTGGTATAAATCTGAACGCCGCCTCTGCGCGCCGCAGCTTCGTTAGCAATACTGCCGCCCGCTGGCGGCTGTGTGGCAGCATCCAGCGCGGCCTGTCCGCCCACAGGCTGCATGGCAGGCGGTGTGGTTGGATTAATGGATTCAATTCCCGCACCCGGACCGGAAGCCTTTGCGGCATCATCCACGGGCACCATAATGTTTCCTTCTTTCAGATCATCCGGACGAAACGGATCTTCGGGCGGTGCTTTTAATTTCGCGCGGATCATCTGGCCGTTGTCGGACAACATTAAAATAGGCGCATCTGTCATCATGTAAACATTGGTACCATCTGCTGATCGCACAGATGCATCCCAGCCCGGAGATAACAATGTCAGCGGTGTGCGCAAATAAATTTGTCCATCAATTTTCCATGCGCGCGTTCTGCCATCTGCTCCGGTGATTTCCATTTTCTTTGCGCCTGCGGGCGCAACGCCTTCCAGCACGCCCATCAAAACCGTACTGCCTGCTTGTCCGGTGAAACCTTGTGAAATCAGCGGTGTTTTTGCACCGGGCCCGGATTGCGGCACACGTGCATCATAGCGGTAGTAAACTTCATCACCGCCCGCTTCCACGCGGAACGTGACCGGCGTTGGCAAACCGACAAGGCGAACCGACAAGTTGCCACGACCATAACGGGTTTGCGGAATAATCCGCAAGACATGCGCATCATTGGGACCTGTGACAGTAAAATTTCCGCCAATGACGACATCCTGAATGGGCCAGGGCTGTCCTGTGATATCGAGCAAATTAACAGTGGTGACATAACCCTGCGCCACCTGAATCATGGGCGGTGTGACGCCGGGATCCAGCGGAATGTTTTCAACTTTCACGGTTGCACGCGGATCCGGCGCCGGTGGTGCGCGCCCGGCTTCCTGCGCTTCACTCATGCGGCGCATAACTTCTTTGATTTGTTCAGGCGTCAGCGGGAATGTGCCTTCCAGCGCATTTTCAAATGCTTTTGTTTTTTTATCTTTCATATCCAGTGCGGATTGATCGGCAGCCAAAGCTTCGGTGAGTGCACTTAGAGATTCCGCATCGGTTGGCAATTCAGGCAGTGTGCCTGCATTCTGCTCAGGCGGTGGTGTCCCCGCGTCATTTGCTGGGGCAGCTGCAGGTTCTGCAGGTGTGTCAGACGCACGTTTGAAAGTATCCGAAATTGCATCCTGCGCCAGCGCAGCATTCGGCACGAAAGAAAGGGCGACGATGGCCCCCAGCAGATACAACACAGATAAAGAAATACGGTTCACAAAACCTCGCAGAATCACCCCGCTATCTTAGGTCGGAGGCTACCCACTGTTCAATCCCAAGAGCCGCCGGGTTTTCCAGCGGAGAGACCCTGACAACGATTAAATTCAGCAATTGTCGCTTGGACGCGGTTTTTTCACCTGAAGTATAGGTCACAATCATCGGCAACTGAATTCGCCAGTAAAATCTGTCGCCCGCCTCATCCGGTTTCTTGCGGTCCACAATCACGGGTGCCGCGGCTGGTACAGCCGTAATAATCTGCTGCTGCACCTTGACGCCCTCCAGAAAACGGCTGTCCTGAATGGCCTTCATAAAACCATTCCAACCCACCGGTGTAAAATATTCCGCGCTTTGCTGCAGGCGGACGCGGTAATCCAGAAAGCTGAAGGTCATGACATTGGCAGCGGCCTGCGAAACCCATGACAACACCGTTGCATCTGTCATGCTGGGATCACTGAGCGGTTTCAGATCAATGATACGACCATCATTGCTGGTGGCAAAATAACGCACCGGCGGGGGTTCAATAAACATTTTGTAAACCACCAGGAATGCCAGCACCACTACCACCAGCCCCTGGGCAATCGCAATCTTCATCAGATGCTGATAGCCTTCGCGGTAAAATTTATTACGCGTCACAACTGTTTGTAAATTATCGCCACCCAATTGTGCGGGCGCAGCCGAAATCTTGCCGCCTGCTCGCACAGGCGCAGCCTTCATGCCTTCCGGCCGCTGTGGGCGCGGGCCCAGCTGGGGTGCGGAATGGGTTTGCGGCTTGGTGCCTTTAGGGGGCGGCGGGTTGGGCATGTGTTCCTTGCGATTCCTCTATAGGCTTACGATACGGCGGCTGGACCTTATACTGCAACTCTATAATCCGGCTATTGGGCGAAGTGGTAAAATAATGTTCAGGCTTAAAGCCATAAAAGCCCAGATAAACCGTGATTGCACATAAAATGGCCAATAAAAAACTATTGGCCAATACCACCTTTAAAACCACACGGTACATGCGCCGATAAAATTCGGGGCGAAATTTCAGGCTTTCCAATGTGTCATGGCGATGCGGCTGCATCCCTGCAGCGTAATGAAGGAATCTCCAACAGAAAAGAGGCGCAAAGGATAAAACCCCGCGCCCCCTTCATTTAATTGAAAATCAATTATGCGATTTTAATGCAATATTCATGCGCATCGCCAGCCTGGTAGGAATTCGTATCCTTGCAGCGATTACAAATGCGGTTGTGTGAACCATAAGACTGGAAAGAGGAGCTGCACATCAGGCAGGTGCGCGCTTTATGCACGGCTGTTGCCGTGTTATGCGCGGCGGCATCACCGGCTGTGCGCACAGGAAATGCAATCACATTCATGCGCACGGGTGCTTTTTTCACTGCGGCTGCTTCAGGATTACGCGGCTTGCGGCCAGACGAAGCGCGACGCGGCAGACCGATGCGAACCACTTGCGTGAGAACTGAGCTGACTGAGCGACCCAGACGCACAGCAATCTCTTCAGTGGGCGTCCCATCAATCCACATGGCGCGCAGGTCATCAATTTGCTCTGCCCAGGTCACAGCAGCAGGCGTCAGGTTATCCAGTTTGCGAAGGGTATTAGTACGGCTGAGCATCAGTCGGTTCTCCGTTATATGGTTTAAAAAAATCTGTTCAAACAAATCGGCAGAATATTGCCAACATCAACAACCTACCCCAGGCGGCACTCCAAAGTCAATAAAATTTTAGATAAACGTCAAAATTTTGTCTTTCATGACATTTTTATTAAAGTAATGTGAAGAATAGATTACAAGTGTCAAATAAAATTCAATACAATTTTAGTTAAATTATTTGGTGATTGCATTGGCTTCGTGATATTATGAAAATTACATATACTGTCTGCGACTCAGAAAACGACGAGGTTGGCTTATGCGCAAATTACTACTTTCTCTTTTAATGACGGGCCTGCTACTGCCAGCAGGCAATGTCATGGCCGCAGTGAGCGACACCACGGATCCCAATCACCCGATTGTGGCTGAACTGAAAAAACAGGCTGAAAAAAATGATCAGACGGGCATCACTCTGCCTGATGGCAGAAATGTAAAAACTAATTTTCTGCCGACTGCGCTTGGTGAAGCTCCCGTGTTGCAACCCGGCGGCTGCAATCCCGTTGTGATGGCTGTTTTGCGTCAGAACGGCAACCTGGCCGCCAACCAGGAAGTCGCGATGAAAAGCGAACTTTATAAATCCGTTGATTTGAAAAACAGCAATTGCCTGGATCTTGGCCGGAATGAAATTGCCAATGATGCGCGCGAAAGAGCAAATGCGCTGAATGACTCTCTACTGGGAGCCATTGGCGCAGCATTGGGCCTGTCACTAGAGGTCGTTCAAAACCTGGCACAGCAATTTGGCCTGGAACCCAGCAGCATGTTAATGGCCAAGGTGAATCAAACCCTGGATCAGCAATGCATGAATATTGATAAAACGCGGGGCAATATCTTTGAAAATATGAACGGGGCATTCGGCACCCAGGCGATGAGCATGGCAACTTCCAGCGGTGCCTTTACGGTGAAATATAACAATGCCTCTGGCAAGCCACCTGGATCAGGATCGGGGAATGACAGCGGCAAAAGTGCAGTGCGCCTGCCGGCCGCACAGCCCAGAGCCGCAGCCCCCGCACCACGCGCAGCTGCGCCTGTGCAACAGCAGAAACAAGAACCAACAACCCCTGCCGCGCCCAAGCGCAATATTTACAACTAGGGGATGGAGAGAATTATGAAAAACATACAACGCCTCGCACTCTCTTCCGCACTGGCTCTGGTCTTAATGACGGGCAGCAACCCGGCTTATGCGGATTATTGTACAAATATTGATCGCGCTGATGTCGAGAAATCAACAAGTACCATTATGCTCGCCATCACCACCATGCAGCAGTTGATCGTTCAGGCCATCACCAAATCCAGCCAGATCGCCACTGAACAGAATAACAAACGCGACCAGCAAGAGGGCCAGCAAAAACTGACCGATGACAAACAGCTGGCGGTGAAAGAGCATCAGGCCAATACCGTACGCCAGACCGAACGCACCCAGGATGCGACGGTTGAAGCTTATGCGAAATATACGCCTAGCCTTACCGATTGCGCGGCGGCGACCGCCACACTGGTCAGCGAGAAGGAATTGATCACTGCGCGTCAACAGGTGCGCAATGTCAGTGTTGCCGATGCCCAGACCCAGTTAAAAGGGCCTGTGGGCGGTGCGACCAAAGTCAAACGTGACCTGGCTGCTGAAATTCAGACGAATTTGAAAAAGGGCGGCGCGGATGCTGCGCGCTACAGCGCAGACCTTACCCTGACACGCCAGTATTGTGATAGCGCAGATTGTTATAACCATGCCGTTATGCTGGAATCTAGACGCGCCATGGTGAATTCAAGCGGTGACCGCGCAGCCAGAGATGCGCAATTAACACCGCCCATGATCGCCTATAATGCGGCCCGTGATAGTTGGGAATCGAGCCGCAGCATGGCCCGCGAGGTGGTTGAAAAAACACAGCCCAAAATGTTGAAGAGCATGAATAATTATGCCCAGGCTCTGGCATTTGAAGGCAGTGATAAAACCGCACTGCTTTCCAAATATCCGCGTGCGGATGTGATTGGCATGTCATATTATGAATTATTGGCGGCTGAACGCGACGCCCTGAATGCTTCCGCACAGCAATTGGGTGATATCCGCAGCAATCCTGTACAACTGCAACGCAAATTGGATCGCCGCACCGCCCTGGACAAGCTTATTGCTGAAGGTGAACAAGAGCAGGCAAAATATCAGGCTGCCCTGGCTGTTCTGATGATACCGCCGCCTAATCCACCAACCAGTGGAATTTCAGTTCAGTAATTATTTACTGCGTGGTTATCTGAGGTAATCCAGGATGCTGAGCTGTGTCACCTGACTGATGGTGGCATAGGTCGCCTGGATCTGAAACTGCAGCGTTTGCAGACTGGCAGAAACGGCAGCCACATCCACGTCTTCAACATCTGAAATATTGGTTTCGATGACGAGTTGCAGGTCCTGATGCGATTTAATCAGATTATTCATCTGGTTCCGCGCCACACCCAGTTGACCGTTGCGCAGGTCAATGTCACGTGAACCGCCATCCAGGCGTGATTTGGCCTCGTTAAAGAGCGTCCAGAATTCATCAGGGTAATCTTCATCATATTCAAGGTTGGCGAGCATCGATAGGCCCTTGATCGCATCTTTGAAGGGATCTTCATTGCCTTTAACGGTGTAATTGATATCCAGATTATCATCCGCACGCACAAGCAAGTCACCCGCACCCGCCAGATCGGTATTAAAGCCCAGCTGTGCATCCGTGAGAGCATCAATTGCGGTAATCACTGCGGCTGCAGAAGTTCCCGTCTGATAATTGGCAACCTCAAGCCCGATATTGGTCGAAGCCAGGGAGGTATCCGTCAAGGGAATTTTATCGCTGGTATCCGCGCCAAACACATATTTGCCGTCGACGCGCGAGTTAATGCGCTGGAGAATTTCAGACAGGGCATTCTGTGCAGCGTTTTTCAAAACCGCAATATCCGGCACACCGCCCTCGCTGACCGCATTCATCTTGGCCAGAATGTCTGTCGTACTGTTCGACATATCTGTCATCGCTGTGGTCATGCTGTCCGTGCGCAGCTTGACGTTATTGATAGAGCTGAGATAACCCTGCAAACCGTCATAGCGTGAACGCAGCGACAAAGAAGTTGTGGTGCCGGTTCCCAATTGACCAAAGGTCTGGGCTTTTTTACCCGTTGAGATTTGCCCCATCATGCCTTGCAATCTGTAGTTCAGATCGCGGACAATAATGCCGTTATAAAAATTTTTACCCAGTTCTGATACGGTGTTAGACATGATCTTGCTTCCCCTAATTAATTGCACGCAGCAGCGCATCAAACATCTCGGTCACTGCCGTGATGGTTCGTGCGGATGCTGAATAAGATTTTTGAATGGTGATCATCGTGGTCATTTCACCATCAATCGAAACACCGGTTTCATCCTGATATTTTTTCGACAGGGTGTCATGGTAGGCTACTTCGTAGTCTTTCTCCCCTTTGATCAGGGAATATTGCTGCGCCTGTTTTGCAATCAGACTGTTGGCAAAGTTCAAAATATTGCCGCTGCCGGGCAGATCGATGGTGATATCGCCATTTGGCCCCAGGTTGGTGGTACGAAAACCTGCATGTGCGGTTTGCGCTGCATCAGCAAAATCACCAAAGGTAAAATCGATAACTTTTAAAATATTGCTGTTGTCATTGGCATTCAGCACAGGCCCGCCGCCGGTGCCATCTTTCAACAAAGACGGATCTGCGATCACGGCAGGATTAACAACCATCAACGCACTGAAACCGACATAATTGGCAACCACATCTGTGGGAACATTCCCGGCCGCGTTGGTAAATAACGTCACACCCTGCGCTTCAAAACGCAGAGCCATTTTATGCGCGGATTCATCAATCATTGCCTGGGCAGCTGGCAAAGTTGTATCACGCAATTCAAATAATTTACCCACAGATCCCGAAGTCACCTGCGCTGTGATATCCACACCATTCAATAAAATACCATTGGCTGATGTGGGATAGAAAGCACTGTATGTCATCGGCGACGGTGCAAAACTGAATTCTTTGGCGGTGATATCTGCGATGACTGCGCCCTGCGCGCTTTGCACCACCATACAGCCATCACCGGACATGAAGGTGGTGATGTTCATGTGTTTGGATAATTCCTGAACGTATAAATCACGCTGATCCAGCAACTCCACCGGGTTATCCCCGCGATTATAGGCAGAAACAATCGCCACGTTGGCATCCGCAATATTCTGCGCCAGCGTATTCAACTGGGAAACTTCGTCCAAAATCTGGCTTTCCGCATTGCTGCGCAAATTCTGGATATTGCGTGACATACTATTAAACTTACCCACCACCGTCTGGGCATAGCCCACGATTTCACTTTGTTTCACGCCGCTGGATGGATCAGAAGACAGAGCGACAAATCCGCTTTTTAACTTTGAGATGGTGGCTGCAAAAGATTGCTCGCTATCTGGTGTGCCGAATAATTGTTGGATACGTGTCAGGTAGCTTTCACCCACATCTGCACTGGCTGCGCGGCTGCCCTGACGCCACAGGTCCGCCTGCAAACTTTTATTTAGCGTACGCTGTAATTGACCCGTTTGTACGCCCACGCCCACGCCATCAATCGCAGTTGTGGATTGCAACAGGGATTTGCGGGTATAGCCAGGCGTTGACGCATTGGCGACGTTAAGGGCAATGGTCTCCAGCTGCCGCTGGGCGACATTGAGGCCTTGGATAGCTGTGGATAGGGCACCAATACTCATACGCGTTCACCATATTCTTTGTTGTCCCTCTACCAATGCAAGTTTCAGGCCAAATGGATGCGTATCTAACTAATTGATTTAATTGCCGTCTGCGGCGGCGCGCGCCTTCATTTTAGCGGCCAGGGACTCAAAATCCACATCATCCGGCACGGGCGGCAAATCGGGCTGACCCTTCTCTTCCTTCAGCTGCTGGCCATATTCAAACAGGCGTTCTTCGGTCTCCATCATGGCGCGGCAGATTTTCAGAGCTTCGTAAAATACCTCATCCTTGGCACAGGCGACGATTTGTTCGAGGGCAAATTTCAAGGTAGGCAGGGTCAGGGTATTTTCCAGATCTGCCGCATAGCGATCAAACAG
>DPZW01000029.1:3269-3605 GCA_003536545.1 Rhodospirillaceae bacterium | reverse complement strand
GCCAACGCGCGCACGCGGCCAATATAATTCGCGCGGTCCGCCACCGCAATCACCCCGCGCGCATCCAAAAGATTAAATAAATGGCTGGCCTTGATACAATAATCATAGGCAGGTAGCGCGAGCCGCTGCGCCAATAAATCACCGCAGGTTTTTTCTGCATCCTTAAAATGTTGCTGCAATAAATCAACCGGCGCATGTTCAAAATTATAAGCTGAGAATTCCTTTTCCGCGCGCAGAAAGACATCACCATAGGTCAGGCCATCATGATTATAGGCAAGATCATAAACATTTTCCTTGCCCTGAATGTACATCGCCAAACGTTCGAGCCCGTAAGTC
>DPZW01000029.1:0-3072 GCA_003536545.1 Rhodospirillaceae bacterium | reverse complement strand
AACGTTCGAGCCCGTAAGTCAGTTCAACCGATACCGGATTGCATTCAATCCCGCCAACCTGTTGGAAATAGGTGAACTGCGTAACTTCCATCCCGTCACACCAAACTTCCCAACCCAATCCCCACGCACCCAGCGTCGGGCTTTCCCAATCATCTTCGACAAAACGAATATCATGCGCCAGTGGATCGATACCAATTTCACGCAAGCTGCCCAGATATAAATCCTGAATGTCATCCGGGCTGGGCTTCATGATCACCTGATATTGATAATAATGCTGCAGGCGGTTTGGGTTTTCACCGTAACGGCCATCTGCCGGACGGCGGCATGGCTGCACGTATGCGGCCTTCCACGGCTTTGGCCCCAATGCGCGCAAGGTGGTAGCAGGATGAAAAGTGCCCGCCCCCATTTCCACATCATAAGGCTGCAAAATCGCACAACCCTGCGCCGACCAATAGGCGTGCAATTTCAAAATCATGTCCTGGAAGGAAAGCGCGGGCATAGTCATTTTCTATAACAATTACAGGTAAATACAATCATAAAAACAGCTATCAAACCGCCTAGGGCCGCACAAAGACCCCCTGGCCCGTGACGATGAAATCCACGCGGCCATCCATCAGTGCCCGCGCGCATTCTGCGGGCGTATTCACAATCGGCTCTTCATGCACATTAAAGCTGGTGTTAATCAGCACGGGAATCCCAGTCGCGTCAGCATAGGATTTGATGATGTCATAATATAATGCATTGTCTTCGCGGCGGATGATTTGCGGCCGCGCGGAATGATCCACATGCACCACTGCCTTGATCTTCTCGCGCCATTCCGGTTTTACGTCACAGGTAATCGTCATAAAACGGCAGGCATAACGATTGACGTCATTGATTTCAAAAACTTCATCCGCGCGTTCAGCCAGCACCACGGGCGCAAAGGGCATAAAATCACTGCGGTCCAGACGGTTATTCAAATCATCATTCACGGCTGGATCAGTTGGATTGGCCAGAATGGTGCGCGCACCCAATGCGCGCGGGCCAAATTCCATCCGGCCATTATAAATCGCACCGCATTCGCCTTTGATAATTCTGCGCGCGGCCTCGGCTACAGGATCATCGCTGATTTTTTTCGCGCCCGCCTGCAGCAAACCTGTTTCAATTTCGCTGTTATAATCACGCCCCAGATAAACATTATCCAGGCGATAACGGGATTTTAACCATTGCGGCAAACCATCGCGCAGCAAAAGATAATCCAGGCAGCCACCTGCGGGCAAACCTTCATCCCCCATGGCAGGAAAAATAAAAACTTCCTGCATATCCGGTTGCTCCGCTAGCAGGCGATTGAGCTTTACATTGGCAAACACGCCGCCGCCCAGTGCCAGATGATTGACTTTATATTTTGTGTGGATCACATTGACGGATTGTACAATAAATTCTTCAAGCAATTTTTGCACCGATGCCGCCGCATCCGCCGGCGAGACTGTTTTAGCGATGTCATAACAATATTGCTGCATCGCCCTGCGATCCGCAAAATCAGATTGAATGCAGCCATCGGCATCAACGCGGAAATGGCTGGCTAATTCGCTATAGAGCTTGGGTTCACCATGCGCAGAAAGTCCCGTCAGCTTGCCTTCATGGCGTCCAATTTTATAACCCAAAGCCTGCGTGAAATAGCCATACATCATGCCCAGGCTCTCTACGCGCGGCTCGGGCAATAAATAACGATCATCACCGTAGAGGTTAATCAGCTGTTCGTTTTCCAGCAAATAATGGCTGTAATGCACGTTGTCGCCACTGCCATCTGCGGTATAGAGCAAGGCCTTTTGCCAATCCGTAAAAAACAACGAGCTGATCGCATGCGCTTTGTGATGATTATAAAAATGTAATGTTTGCGCTTTGGTGAATCCAAAATCTTTGAGGAAACGCGCGCCGTCAAAAATTTTATCGGCATCTGTCAGACCGTAGCGACGCAATTCGTTGGACATGCTTTTAGGCTTGATTTTGCCCAGCCACTGGCGCGCCATTGCTTCAAGTTTCCGGTGTGGCGGCAAATGGGTATAATAAGCCGCGGGCAAGGCCGTGCGCGCCGCACAAACGATATCCACATCCGCGCGTGACAGGCCAGCAATCGATAAAACCTCATCAATCGCAGCATCCGGCACGCGGCCACCGCCATCCCCTTTTTGCCGTGTCAGACGTTCGAGCGATACTGCGCCAACCAGGCGATAATCATCAAATAATGCAACCGATGCATCATGAAAACCGGAGTTAAAACCCAGAATAATCATGCCTAAGCCTTTATCACATTTTTCATCGGTGTTTTAATTGCATTGCGCGTATCAATGATCAATGTTGCATGCTGCGCCAGGAATTCATAATCCACCTTGTCATGATCCGTTAAAATCAAGCAGGCATCGTAATTTGCAATGGTTTTCGGATTGAGCGGCTGAGACGGTGTATTGTTGAGCTTACCGCCTGCCTTTTTGGTTTTCAATAGTGGCACATGGGGATCATGGAAATCCACCTGCGCGCCTGCATCCAACAATTTAGCCATAATATCGAGTGACGGGCTTTCACGCACGTCATCCACATTCTTTTTATAGGCCATCCCGAGGATCAGAATTTTGGATTGCGCCAGCGGTTTACCCAAAGCAGCTGTCATTTTATTTATGACATAATCTGGCATGGCGGTGTTTACCTCCCCTGCCAGCTCAATAAATTTGGTATCGAGGCCGTAATTGCGCGCGGCCCATGTGAGATAAAACGGATCAATCGGAATACAGTGACCGCCCAGGCCAGGCCCCGGATAAAACGGCATAAAACCAAATGGCTTGGTTTTGGCAGCATCAATGACTTCCCAAACATCAATGCCCATTTTGTCATAGATGATTTTGAGTTCATTCACGAAAGCAATATTCACGGCGCGGAAAATATTTTCCGTGAGCTTAACCGCTTCAGCCGTAGCCGCAGATGATACCGACACCACCTGTGGCACGATTTGTGAATAAAGCTGCACCGCCAGTGCCTGTGATGTTGCATCATCGGCACCGACGACTTTGGGAATGGATCCTGAGATCGGAAGAGCGT
>DPZW01000142.1:2754-2881 GCA_003536545.1 Rhodospirillaceae bacterium | reverse complement strand
ATGCGGATGATCGCAGGCCCCGTGAACCAGGGTAAAACCACAACGCTGCGTATTATGCTAAACCGCCGGATGTTTGAAACTGATTTCCGCCTGAACTGTTTGATGGTGGAAGATCCGCCAGAGGGCG
>DPZW01000142.1:0-2607 GCA_003536545.1 Rhodospirillaceae bacterium | reverse complement strand
CGCTCTTCCGATCTTGGTGGAAGATCCGCCAGAGGGCGGCGTAAAGGGAGCACGCCAGATCGGTGTCAGCTCTGTCACGGATGAAAAATTGCGCGCGCGGTTGCTGTCAGAAGTCATGCGCGCCAGCCTGCGTCTTGACCCGGACATCGTGATGCTGGGCGAGATCCGCGATTTTGAAACAGCCACCATGGCCTTCCGACTGGCACTCACCGGTCGCCAGGTTTACACCACGCTGCACGTTTATTCTGCACTCGCCATCCCGCAACGTATTCGTGACCTGGGCATTGAACAATATCTGGTTTACGACCACCATTTGCTGCGTGGATTATTCTCGCAGCGTTTGTCACGCAAACTTTGTCCGCATTGTAAAATTCATTGGAAAGAAGCTGCCAAAATTATTCCCAATTATGCCGAAATCATGGAACGCACGCGTGCCGGTGCAGTGATGATGAAATATCATCGCGCCTTTGGCTTTGAGCCGAACGATCGCAAGCAACTGGATGAGCCGGATTTATCGAATATTTATTTCTCTGACGTTCGGGGCTGCGATAAATGTTTTGAGGGTCGTAGCGGCCGAACAGTATTGGTAGAAATTGTGGATGCCGACAGCCAGGTGATGACCTATCTGCGCAATGCCGAAATGGACAAGGCGCGCGAATACTGGCTCACACCGCAACCGGAAGGCCTGGGCGGCACCTCTATGCTGTGGCATGGCATTGAAAAAGTTTTAGAGGGCATGTTGTCGCCATTAGATACCGAATTTGAATTGGGTCCCTTGGCAACCAAACATGAAATTACAGAAGTCCAGAAAGTGCTTGGGGTAAAATATGAATCTAGATGATCTTTCCTATAAAATGGCGAAAATGTCGTTTAACGGCAATCTCAAGCAGCAATTGCGCCTGTATCGTAAATTGGCCGGGATGTTGAACATGAACGAGGCCCTGCCCCGCGCATTGGAACGCCTGTGGATGACATCCAGTTTTAACGGTAAGAAACCGAATGAACCTCAGGCGATTGCCCTGAAGGAATGGCGGCAGGCTTTGCAAACCGGGCGAACATTAACCGATGCGATGTCAGGATGGGTGCCGGAACGCCATATCATGATTTTGCGATCTGGCGAGGAATCCGGTGCGATTGCAAAGGGTTTGCAGGCAATTGAATTTATTGAAAAATCTACGGCGCAAATGCGTGCAGCCATTTCAAATGCGATTGGCTATCCCACTTTTATTTTCCTGGTGATGTTTGCCGTATTGTGGATGTTTGGCGTTAATCTGGTTTCACCGATGCGGGAATTCGCGCCCGAGTCTGTGAAAGCAAAAATTGCCGGATTGGGGATGGTGACAGATTTTGTGCAGAATTATGGTTTTATTATCCTGGGCGGGATTGGTGTGATTGCCGCCATTATTATTTACACACTGCCGCGCTGGACCGGAAAACTGCGCGCCCAGTTCGACAAATATCCCCCTTATTCCTGGTACCGCATCTGGAACGGCAGCGCGTTTTTGATGTCGATGTCCGCGCTGCTGGGCGCACAAACGCCGCTGTCACGGGCATTATCTATTTTGGAAAGCCGTGCCAATCCCTGGTTAAAAGAGCGTATTTTTTCTGCGCGGATGGAAGTGATGCGCGGGAAAAACCTTGGTGAAGCTCTGCAAACCGATGAATTAGGCTTTCCTGATGAAACAATTGTGTTGGATATGATCATTCTGGCTGAACGCGCCGACGTTGCCACCATTTTGGATATGGTCAGCCGTGAATGGCTGGACGAACAAATTCAGATGCTGGAGGCACAATCGGCTGTCGTGCGTTCTGCCGGCATGATGGCCATGGGCGGCGTGATTGCCTGGGCCTTTATGTCCATCATCGGCATCGCACAGGGCACGGCCGAAATGGGCAGCGGCCCGAATAGCATGCAATAAATTAATTTATGCAGCGGCCGCTTTATTGAAAGCTTTGCCCTTACCGCTGCTGGCAATGGTTGCCTGCGCTGCAGCCAGACGTGCGATCGGCACACGGTATGGGGAGCAGGACACATAATCCAGCCCCACAGTTTCAAAGAACTGTATAGAAGCAGGATCCCCGCCATGTTCGCCGCATACACCCAATTTAATATTGTTGCGCGTTGTGCGGCCGCGTTCTGCCGCAATTTGTACCAGCTGCCCCACGCCGTCCTGATCAATGCTCACAAACGGATCCTGTGGATAAATACCCAGACGTTGGTAATCCGGCAGGAAATGGCCGGCATCATCCCGTGACAGGCCCAAAGTGGTTTGCGTCAGATCATTGGTGCCGAAGGAGAAAAATTCTGCATCCCTGGCAATATCACCAGCAGCCAGCGCAGCACGCGGCAATTCTATCATCACGCCAATGAGGTGTTTCAAATGCGGCACGATTTTTTCTGCGCACGCAACAATGCGTTCCTTGAGGAAGGTCAGCTCACGCTGCGTGGCAACCAGCGGGATCATGATCTCCAGCTTCACGTCTACGCCTTCAAGCTGCGCCGCGGCAGCAGCCTGATAAATTGCCTCGGCCTGCATTTCATAAATTTCAGGGTAAGTAACGCCCAGGCGGCAACCCCGATGGCCCAGCATCGGATTAGATTCATGC
>DPZW01000096.1 GCA_003536545.1 Rhodospirillaceae bacterium | reverse complement strand
CTCGGCCTCGGATTTTTTTATTCGCCCTTGATGATGCTGGTGGTTTTAATGTCACCGGCATGGTTTTTACTGCTATTTGATAGCGGTGAAGACAAGGCTCTATCAGTCTGTGTGGGTGCGGGAACATTGGGCGGCACCATGTTTTTTCTTTCGCATTATTTTCTCAATCCTTTGCCGATTGAAACTGCCCTGGGGCTCGTGCAGCAAACACCCTCCTGGCTTTATTCATTGATGGGTGCGGCGATGGGCGCGACGATGTATTACATTATTCCGCTGATGGGGATTGAAAGTGTTTTCCTGCGCAATCAGGCGCATAAAAAATCCCTTGAAGATATGCAGAAACGATTAATCGAAGATTGGGGCGATGAAGTGCGGGGCTAGGCCGCCTGTATCAGCTTTTCGATTTTCTCGTAAGCCTTCGCCTCAATCTGTCGCACGCGCTCACGGGAAATGCCGTAATCCGCGGCCAATTCTTCCAGTGTTTTGGGATTTTCTGCCAGGCGGCGCGCCGTAAAGATTTCCCGCTCACGCGCCTTTAATTTATCCATGGCGGCATAAAGGCGTGCCGCGCGATGATCCTGTTCATCGCTGCGCATCAAATTATTTTCTGCGCCGATGGCATTGTCATCGGTCAGCACATCCTGCCATTCCATATCGCCGTCAATCGCCAGTGGCGCGTTCAATGATGCGTCATGAGCGGACAGGCGTCCGTTCATTTCGATCACTTCATGCGCATGCACATTCAGCCGGTCAGCAATTTCATTGACCTGTTCCGGTGTCAGATCTCCATCCTGCATCGCGTTCATCGCGGCTTTGGCTTTTTTCAGGCCGAAAAATAACTTTTTCTGCGCAGCGGTGGTGCCCATTTTGACCAGCGACCATGAACGCAACACAAATTCCTGGATAGATGCCTTGATCCACCACATCGCATAGGTGGCCAGACGGAAACCGCGCTCCGGGTCAAATTTTTTCACGGCCTGCATCAGGCCAATGTTTCCTTCGGCGATCAAATCCGCTACCGGCAAACCGTAACCGCGATAACCAAATGCAACTTTGGCCACCAGCCGCAGGTGAGAGGTGATAAGTTGATGTGCGGCCTCACGGTCGCCGTCCTCCTGTACGCGGCGGCCCAGCATATATTCCTCATCCGCCGTCAGCATGGGGAACCGCTGAATATCCTGCAAATAACGGGACAGGCTGGTTTCGGTGCTGGAAATAAGGGCTGGCATCGCGTAAGTCATTCAGATTCCTCGATATCTTGGGGTATAAAAGGTGGTTTGGCACTCTTCGACCCAGAGTGCTAATTTAGGCCCTCACCAATGATTTGTCAAGATTTTGGGTTCCCGTCATTATCCCACAGAGCTGTGAATAAAGTTTGACATTTCGCAAAATATATGATTATATTCCTATATGCATTGTCCGGTCGACAGGGCGATGCATGGTATGCGCGCTGAGCCGCCGGGTTGCATCCGGCGGGGCATGGTTTGTGATAAACAAGTCATCCCTATGCGAATATCGTCCGCAGAAAAGTCCCATGGGCCACTTTTTTAGAAAGTTTAGAAAGAGAAAAAAGAACGAGAAAAAAGATTATGAAATAGAAGACAGTGCAGCCCGTAACGCCGTCAGGTCCGGCGGCAGATCGCACTTGAATTCCATTACCTTTTTGGTGACGGGATGCACGAAACGGATTTCCGCTGCATGCAATGCCTGGCGCGGTAGTGGTATCGGCGGCGGGCGGCGACCTTTGCCATAGGCAGGATCGCCCACCAAAGGATGTCCGATGTGCGAGAGATGCACGCGGATTTGATGTGTGCGGCCCGTTTCCAATTTGCAACGCAACAGCGATGCACCGTCGAGCTTTTCAATCACTTCGTAATGTGTCACGGCAGGCTTGCCAGATTTCACTACGGCCATTTTTTGTCGCTGTGTCGGATGCCGCCCAATCGGCGCGTCAATTTTTCCGGCGCGCGGCACCGGCTCACCCCAGACAAATGCATAATAGGTGCGCGCCATGGAATGATCCTGCAATTGTTCTGACAATCCACGATGTGCTTTGTCGTTTTTTGCAACCACAATTAATCCCGATGTATCCTTATCCAATCGATGTACAATGCCAGGACGTTTCACACCGCCGATGCCAGACAGGCTGTCGCCGCAATGGGCCAAAAGTGCATTGACCAGCGTCCCATCAGGGCTGCCCGGCGCGGGATGCACCACCAATCCCACGGGTTTATTGATCACCAGCAAATCCTTATCTTCAAAAATAATATCCAATGCAATGTTTTCTGCCGTCGGTGTTGCCGGTACAGCAGGGGGCATGATGATGGCAATATGATCGCCGATACCCACGTTTTCATTGTTATTCTTGCAAGTCTTGTTATTTAATTTCACAGCTCCCTGGTTAATTAAAGCTTGCATCCGGGCCCTTGAAACGTTAGGAAAAAGGCCAACCGATACTTTATCCAAACGTCCTGATTGATTTGAAATGGCTTCTAATAATCTTCCCGTTGTTTCTTCTTCACGCCCATTCATCGCGCCGCGCATGTCGCTGGGCATGAAGGTGGCGATTGGTTTTCTCGCACTAACAGGTGTGATGATTGCAGCTGGCATGATGATGACGTTGTCCGAGATTATGGCGCGTCTTGAGCCCAAAGATCAAGCACAAGTCGCCGCCGCACCCGACTTGCATGAAACGGAAGAGGCAATTTCTGAAGTGGCCAATTCATCTCTGCATGCTTATCCCGTGCCGGATGCCCGCAGTGAAGCCGCGTTGGCTTTGCCATCCGGTGCAGTGGTGCAGCAACTGATGCCCTATCAGGGCAGTGTTTATCTGCTCGTGAATGTGCCGAAAAAAGGCCAGCGCATTTTAATCCTGGATGCCAAATCCGGCAACGTGAAACAGGATATCCGCTTGCAAAACGCACCAAAATAACTAGACCTGAGGATATGAAAATATCTTCACTCGCACAGCGTGGCCTTATCCTTGCCCTCATTATCCTAATCGCCGATCAGGTCAGCAAATATTTTGTCCTGCAATATTTATTTGAACGACAGGCGGCGGTGACCGGCATAGAGGTCACTTCGTTTTTCAATCTCGTGCTGGTCTGGAATCGTGGTGTCAGCTTTGGTCTTTTCAATCATGATGCCGTTTTAATGCCGTTCCTTTTAATGGCACTGGCCGCGGTGCTGGTCACTATGGTCTTGCGCTGGCTGCTGCGCGCGGAAACACAATTTGAAGCCATTGCCTTTGGCCTGATTATTGGCGGCGCAATTGGCAATGTGATTGACCGGATTCGCTTTGGCGCAGTGGTCGATTTCCTTGATTTTCACGCCTTCGGCCAGCATTGGCCCGCCTTTAACGTCGCAGATAGCGCGATTGTCGTGGGGGCAGGCATCATCTTGTATCTTTGGGGGCTGAAGGGTAAAAAAGACGCATGAAACGCGTCATTTCTCTTTTGCTCCTGCTGCCGCTCGTGGCGGCCTGCAGCGACATCAAACAAACCGTGGGTTTGGGCCGCAACAATCCCGATGAATTTATGGTGGTAAAAAACCCGCCACTCTCAATGCCGCCGGATTTTGATTTGCGCCCGCCGGATCCATCTGCGCGCAAGCCCACTGGCGCGGAACCTGCAGCAACAGCGGCAGCGCGCGCAGCGGGCGTAAATACTGCAACCACCGGCGTTGAAGTGGAGGAAGCCACCAGCCCCGGCGTTGCTGCATTGCTCACACAAGCCGGTGCAACGGATGTGCCCAAAGATATTCGTGCAACATTGGACACGGAAACCGATGGCATCGTGATCAAGGATCGTGATTTCGTCGACAAGTTGATGATCTGGAAAGATACGCCGGTTGCCGATCCGCAAATTGATGCCGCAGCTGAGGCAGAGCGCGTGGAAGAAACCAAGACACCTGAAGGTTTTATCACCGGCGAGGGCGCAAAATTTGAACAGGAAAAAACCAAAGCCCCGCTTGAGGGCTTGTTTAATTAATGCCCAGGCATTGGCGATGGGCAGTTTTTATTTGTGGAGTTAGTTTGATGTTATTGTCTCCTGTTGCGTTAGCTTCGCCTGAAGGCGCGGGATTGTTTCACCCCAAAGAATTTACATTGGAAAATGGCATGCGCGTGGTGCTGATTGAAAATCATCGCGCACCCATTGTCACGCATATGATGTGGTACCGCGTCGGCGCGGCGGA
This sequence comes from Rhodospirillaceae bacterium, assembly GCA_003536545.1. GTDB lineage: Bacteria > Pseudomonadota > Alphaproteobacteria > UBA11073 > UBA11073 > UBA11073. Next base: position 600 of record DPZW01000096.1, on the reverse strand, counting down.
TGATCCAATCGGCAAATCCGGTATCGCACATTTCTTTGAACATTTGATGTTCAAGGGCACAAAGAAAGTTCCAGCCGGTGAGATCTCGCGCATCATTGCCCGCAATGGCGGCGATGATAACGCCTTCACCAGTTATGATTACACAGCTTATTATACTAATATCGCCGTTGACCGTTTGCCATTGATTATGGAGCTTGAGGCTGACCGGATGGAAAATCTCGCGCTTGCGGATGATATTTTGCTAACCGAACGCGATGTGATTTTGGAAGAACGCAAACAGGTCGTAGAAAGCGATCCCATGCGCCGATTGCAGGAACAAGTTTATGCCGCACTGCAGCCGGGTCTGCCATATGGTACGCCGATCATTGGTTGGGCGCATGAAATTGCCGCCCTGGATAAAACAGCCGCAGATTATTTTTATGGCCATTGGTATGCGCCGAATAATGCCATTCTGGTCATCAGCGGCGATATCACGATTGAACAATTGCGTCCGCTGGCTGAGAAATATTACGGGCCGCTTAAACCCAAACCGGTGCCATCACGTGTGCGATTGAAATCCGATGAGCCACCAGTCGCCCGCCGCATTGAATTGCAGGATGC
>DPZW01000010.1 GCA_003536545.1 Rhodospirillaceae bacterium | reverse complement strand
CGATCTTCATGTGAATATCTTCATGTTCCGGGCGGTAGTTAAATTTACTGTCAGAAATTTCCTGAGCAATTTGCACCAGACCTTTCTGGATAGCCGCGTTGTCAGCCGCAGTAATAATGCCGCAGGCTGCCAGCATTTCCGCATGCGCCATAGAACCGCGCACGTCTTGTGCGGCAAGCCGGATATCAACATCTGTCAGGTTAATTGCCCGCATCACTTCATCCGGCGCAGCAGAAAACCGCCCGCCCCAAAGATGATTTGCAGCCCCGCCGCCTGCTATGGTAGATAATGTCATGCATTACCCTTATCGCATCCTGTGGATTTTTCCACGTATTTTTTGCCTGTTATTGCTGCTGGCAGCACCCGTGCAGGCGGAGCGCGTCCAGATTCTCTCGCAATTCCATGCCTATAAGTCCCCACGCCAGATCCCAAACCTGAGCTTTGAGGATATGAAGGGCACGCGCAAACAATTATCGGATTATCGCGGCAAGTGGGTTTTGATTAATATCTGGGCAACCTGGTGCGCACCCTGCCGCAAGGAATTGCCGCAGTTAGATAACCTGCAGGAAGCTTTTGCGGATACAAATTTTATTATCCTGCCAATTTCGATTGATAGCCCGCAAACCGCAGCCAAGATTCTGACTTTTTACCATGAACGCGATCTTAAGAACTTGCCGATTTTAATTGATCGCACCGCAGCAGTGATGAAAATCATGCGGCCATCAGGCTTGCCTGTCAGCTGGCTGGTTTCACCTAGCGGCATGGCGGTCGGTGAAGTCACTGGTTATGCCTCTTGGGACAGTGACAGTGCGGCCAATCTGATTGAATATTATTTACAGCAAACGCCTTAACGCTGACTGGGGGGCTGCCAGCCCGATGGCATGATTTGTTGCATGAACAAATAATAAAGCCGGTGATCATGGGCATGGGTCAGATAATCCAGATGCGGCAGATGTTCTGGCTGTACCTTGCTGAAATCATCGCGAAACCCCATCCATGGCTTGATAAATAATTCATCGCGCAGAATATTTTCCATATGTTGCTCTGGCAGTACTGCGCCTTTTTTTTGTTCGTGCCAGCCGTATTTTTCAATATAGCCGTGATCGCGTAAATATCTGGTCTCCATAAAACAAATGCAATTTTCCATAAAACCATAGGTGCGTTCCCAGGCTGTCATGAATTTAATTTGTTTTTGTTGCTGGATCTGCAGCACTTCCATCACCTTGGGACGGAATAGTAAATCACTTTCAATATTCACAACGTAATCATAATTCTGTGCAATCGCGATTTCAATGCCGCGGCAGAATGCGCGGCCCCATCCGTCAACCCCATGCGTGGACGGATGTCCCAGGTTTTCTGGAAAATCGATCCAGTTTAACCCGGGTCTGAGGGGTGGCAGTGCATCACCATCTTTGACGGTATAAATTTCAATCTCGCGCAAGGCCGGGATCATATTGCGCCAAATAGGATCCGAGGCGGAATCCACAACAACCAGCGGCAATTCTGGATTCAAATAAGCATTCAATTCAATCCACATCTGTACCAATTCGGCGCGCTGCGGGTTTTCAATATAGGCCGTGCCGAAAATAAAAGCCTTCATGAGTTTTTTTCCTGCCAGACCTGTGTCAGCCCCTTTTCTAATTCCATTACCGGCAGCCATCCCGGCGGCAGTGTCAGGCGGCGGCGGGCGTGCATCATTTCACGCGGCCGGTAATCCTTGCCGCCCCATGTGATGGATAAGGTTTTTCCTGTTACCTTTTCCATTAAGCCCACCAGCTGCTTTAAGGGCCGGATTGCACCCCCTGATATATCAAACCGGTTAAAGCCGGAAATTTCCCCGGATAATATTTTTTTTGTAATGCCGGCATATGCTTCTGCAGCATCGCTAACATGCACAAGATCAATTTCTTGCTGGCCGGGTGTCATTGCCAGTGTTTCGCCACTGCGTGCCAGATGAAATAACAACTGAATTAATTTAGAGCGCGGATCCTGAAGGCCATAAGTATCACACATATGCACCGTGACTGCCGCCATGCCGCTTTCGCCGTAATACCGCAGAATATCATCGAATGCCTGTTTCGAGGCTGCATATAAATTCATCGGGTTATAATCGCTATCATCCCAATGCTGCCAGGCTGTGCCCACGGTGACAAACCCTTTGCATCCTACAGCTTTTGCAGCCGCCAACAGCAAGGTGGGCTGCAAAATATTTACCGTCGCCAAATTTCGTGCAGCCTTGATATCATCTCCGCCATCCATAGCGGCGGCAGCGTGGATAGTCACATCAGGCTTAGTTGTGGCCAAGGCTTCACCAACATTGCTCCAGTCATCATCCAGAAAATTAATTTCAGCATGGGCTGATATCTTTTTGAGTCGTTCGCAATCAGCATTCCGGCGCACCAGTGCAGTGACATGAAAATCTTTAAGTGCAGCACAAATCTCGCTGCCCAGAAAGCCATTTGCCCCTGTCACGGCGATACGCGCAGTCATGCAAAAGGGCTTTCGTAATCCGCAAAGGCGGGCAGATTTTTATCCTTATCACTGACAATGGGTGCGATGTCTGGCCATTGAATACCACAGCTTTGCCAGTGAATCCCGCCATCACTCTCGCCATTCCAAACATGTGAGGTTGCATTCATGAATAGCACATCGTCCGTCATCGCGATAAAACCATGCGCAAAACCAGCCGGGATATAAAGCCCGCGCGGATTATCACCACTTATCTCCATCGTAAAATGCTGACCATAGGTGGGACTTGATCGGCGTAAATCCACTGCTGCGTCAAAAATTTTTCCCTGCAGACAGAAAATGATTTTGCTGTGCGCATGGGGTGGCGTCTGAAAATGCAGCGCACGCACCGCACCTTTATGTGACATGGAATAGTAAATTTCGGCAATATCTTCCGCAATCCCGGCCGCCTGGAAACTATCCCTGTGGAAACATTTGGTAAAATAGCCGCGTGCGTCACGCAGTTGCGCACTTTCGATGATTTGCAATCCGGCAAGAGGTGTGGATTTGAGATTCATTGTGTTTCACGCTATTTTTATG
>DPZW01000114.1:6903-7230 GCA_003536545.1 Rhodospirillaceae bacterium | reverse complement strand
AATCTGCCCTCCATGTCGACCACACTCAACACCGTCAAATCCGAAAAAATCAACGTGCCCAGCATCCGCTCACGCAAAGCCAAAATGGGTGCGCAGCCAATTGTCTGCCTGACAGCTTATACCAAGCCGATGGCGCAACTGCTGGATCCCATCGTGGATCTGATTTTGGTCGGTGATAGCGTGGGTATGGTGATTTACGGTTTCGATTCCACATTGCCGGTGACGCTGGATATGATGATTGATCATGGTGCGGCCGTGGTGCGCGGCGCAAAGCGTGCGCTGGTTGTCGTCGATATGCCATTTGGCACTTATCAATTGTCGCCGCAG
>DPZW01000114.1:629-6631 GCA_003536545.1 Rhodospirillaceae bacterium | reverse complement strand
ATTGTCGCCGCAGCAGGCTTACACAAATGCCGCGCGCATCATGGCAGAGACCGGATGCGCGGCGGTGAAGATCGAGGGCGGCATGGAAATGGCCGACACGGTTTCATTCCTGGCGCGGCGCGGTATTCCCGTGATGGCGCATATCGGCCTGATGCCGCAAAGTGCGGCAGCTGCGGGTGGTTATCGCGCCCATGGCCGCGATGCGGCCGAAGCAGATTACCTCGTGAAATCCGCGCGCAAACTGCAGGAGGCCGGTGCATTTTCCATCGTGCTGGAAGGCACGGTTGAGCCCCTCGCGGCACGCATTACATCTGAACTCGAAATTCCCACCATCGGCATCGGCGCATCACCTGCCTGTGACGGACAAATTCTGGTGACTGACGATATGCTGGGATTGTTTCAGGACTTCACGCCAAAATTTGTCAAACAATTCGCGCAACTGGGCAAACAAGTCACGCAGGCTGCACAGGATTACGCCGATGCCGTGCGCACGCATGCATTCCCATCAGCTGAGCATTGCTTTGGCGTGAAGCCATTGGCCGTGACGGCGATTACGCCTGCCAATGCACTGGAAAACCAGGCGGCGGAAAAAAAGAAAGCTGCCAATCGTAAAAAATAAAAAACGCGGGAAAACCCGCGCTTTTAAAAAATCAGTGCTGCGAACTACTTCGCCACTTTAATATTCGGCTCAGCTGGTTTGCCGGCTTTCTTGTCCACAGATTTCTTCACTTCACCCATGGCCTCACTCACGCGGGTCTGGATCAGTTCTGCCGCCTCAGTGTTTGATTTCTGCAGCATGTCCGTCAGCTCATTCATATTGCTCAGTGCCTGATCATAGGCACTGCGCAGCATTTCCACCTGTTTGGTCAGGCGGTCGTTCGGCTCAGCCGTCGTCGCCATATCCTTGATGGTGCGAGAGCTTTCTTCCACTGTCTGGCGAAAAATTTCCAGCTGGCGGCGCATTACGGCCTGAGATCGGACAATGGCCAGGCGGTTGGCCGCGGTAAAGGCCTCAACGTTTTTGCGCTGGGCGGTCACCATCATCTCCACATCCACGGTAGGGACACGGAACTGGGTCATCGCCTTGACGAATTCATTTTCAAAGAAAGGGAAATTGGGTGTGTTCGACATCTTACAGTGCCTCTTTCTGGGGCAAGGGTTGATATAATGGGCGGTGATATCACGCCAGACCTTAGTATATCACAGTCGGTGGGGGGATGTCATCAGGAACATACCGCACTGCACAAATGACCTAGTAATCAGCTTGCCAGTAAAATCAAACACCTTATAAAAATACCATGTCTACGCAGTCGCGCGCCCTCATCACCCCATATATTGATTTCTGGCTGGTGGGTGGATTCTCGCTCGTCTTTCTCGCCATCGCCATGTTCACGACCCATGTGGCCAAGGTCAATATGATGACCTTTATTCCGATCTGGGCATTCTGGGCGGCGTTTGCCGTCAATTATCCGCATTTCGCGCATTCCTATCAATTATTCTATGAAGACTTTATTAATCGGATGAAAGATCCGGAAACACCGCTCAAGGTAAAAATGCGCCCCTTTATCGCGGGCGTGATCGTTCCTGTGCTTATCATCGGCTATTTTGCCTGGTGTTATTATAGCAAGGATCCCGCCTTCCTCGGCTATTCCATTCGCGCGATGTATTTCTTTGTCGGCTGGCACTACGTGAAACAGGGATATGGCATCCTCATCACGCTATCCGTTTACAAGGGAATTTTTTATTCCGACCGCAGCAAAAAGATTTTAACCCTGAATGCCTATGCCGCTTGGATGTTTGCATGGCTGCGAAGCAATCAATATGTTGGAACAAATTTTTATTACGACGTCAAACATCAGTCACTGGGCTTTCCAGAGTGGGTTATTACCGCATCCCTGATCATTTTAATTATCACAAGCCTGCTCACCATCAGTGCGATTTTAAAAACATGGCTGGCAGAGAAAAAAGGAATTTCGATCAACGGCCTGGTGGGATATTTCTGCGGCGTTTACATGTGGGTGGTACTGCCCTACATCAACCCGGCATTCTTTGTCTTTGTGGCATTCTTTCACAGCCTGCAATACCTGCCCTTTGTTTATAAATTCAAAGGCAGTGAAATAAAGAAAAAGCTAAAAGAAGAGCTGCACGAAGATCACCCCAAATATTTTTCTTATTGGCCGCTGGCGGTATTTGCCATTATCGGCATCACGCTGGGCGCATCCTTTATGCATATCGTGCCCAAGCAAATAGACGCGGTCAATGCAATCCCTAACTTCAGCCGTCACTTCTATATCATTGCCTTTCTGGTCTTTATCAATGTGCATCATTATTTTATCGACAGCTCATTCTGGCGGCGCGATAACAAGCGCGTACAGGAATATTTATTCCGCAGTTAATTTGAACTTCTGCAGGCTTTCTATGGCGCGCTGCAAATAACCCAGATCGCGGTCAATCGCGGCCATCAATTTTGGCATGCCCGGCGTATGTTCATTCTGCCAGATTGGAATCCAGCGTATGACCGCAAGTGACAAGACATGGGGTGCGATGGGTGCGAGTATTTGGGGCGATTGAATATTCAGACCAATCATCTGCCAACGCATGGCAGCGGTCAACGGCCCCAGCAATTCTCGTAAAGTTTTTTCAGCGCGTAGATTTGATATGGCATTGCGCAAATCTGCGGCATCCAGCGTCTCAAACAGGCGCAGCATCGCATCCAGTAATTTTTCCTTGTTATCTTCATCCAGCATATCCGCTGGGGCGTCCCCTGCCCATTGGTGCAAAGCATTCTGATATTGCTGAAACAGATCAACCGGCTTTGCTTTGCGACGCGTAGCCATCATTAATCGCCAGCCAGTTCGCGGGAACGCTGTACGTTTGCCGAAATACCTGCAGCGATTATTTTTTCGAAGCTATCGCCTTCGCTCCAGACGCGCAGAGTCGCCTCGGTAATCCCGCCCTTACTGGTGACATCTTTACGCATTTGGGCGATTTCAACCTCTGGCTGTGATTTAGCCATCGCGCCTGCGCCGACCAAGGTTTGCCGCGCAAGTTGCATCGCCTGATCTTGCGATAAGCCATAAGCTATACCCGTCTTGGCCAGCATCTCTGTCAGATAAAAATAATAGGCGGGACCCGATCCACTGATCGCCATCGCACCGTCAATCTGCGCCTCTTCCTCCAGCCAGAAAAATTCACCCATGGAACGACATAATTTTTCAACGCGCTGCTTTAATCCTGAAGGGGACTGATTAACCACTACGCCCACCGTCATCCCCTCACCCTGCATGGCAGGCGTATTCGGCGCGATGCGCACGATGGGATTTTGCGGCAGGTAACGTTGATAAAAACTGCTATGCACACCGGCAGCCACCGTCATCATCGGCCAGTCCGGATGCATGCGCGGGGCAAGACTGGTCAAAACTTCGGCCATCTGCTGTGGTTTTATCGCCAGCACAACGAGATCAGTTTCCACCTCTTCCGGCAAATCCTGCGCATCAATATAAAAATCCAGCGCATGGGCATATTCTGAAAATTCGAGCTTTAATTCCTGTACCGCATGATCAACCACAAAGGCATGTTGCAGCAAGCCGTGCGCAAGCCAGCCGCGCAGCATCGCGCCACCCATTTTTCCGCAACCGATAAGAATGATTTTCATGAGATAAAACTATCGCCGCCAGGCAACAATGACAAGTCGTTAAGCGCGCCCGTTGGTATGCACCAATGCCGCCGCAATCGCGTCTTCTGGTGAACGATTGCCCCACAAAACGAACTGGAATGCCGGATAAAAACGGTCGCATTCTGCAATGGCAATCGACATCACATCTTCGATCTGCTGGGCATTTGCCTGATCTGTGCCGCGCATTAAAAGATTATGACGGAACATCGGCGATTGCTCATCCGTATTCAAATCAAAATGGCCAAGCCACAAACGCTCATTGATCATGGAAAGCAAACCATGTACTTCGCTGCGGTTGGGATTTGGAATACGGAAATCAAACTGGCAGCAGAATTGCAGCGCAGATAATTTTTCCTGCCAGACAAAATACATATGATACACCGACCACGCACCCGTGATCTGAATCATCATTTCAGTTTCTGATAATCTTTCATTCGCCCAACGCTTTTGCGTGGCAATCAACTCCACCAGCGTCAGCGGATCATGCGCGCCCGGATCAAACAAATCTTTTTTCACAAAACTCATAGGCTTATCTTGCAGATCGGGGTGCTTCGGCGCAAGGAATATTTGTAATTTACTTGCGCCGCTTGGGGGCGCGGGCCAATTTGGCCGCAGCCCCGGTTTTCCGGCCTGGTTTTGCTGTGGCCCTGCCAGCCCTCACAGCCTGCGTTTTACTGGGTTTTGCAGCTTCTAATTGCCTCACACGCTGGGATAATTGGTCGTATTCAGCGCGGCTCACAAAGCCTTCACCCACCAGGCGTTGCACGGCCTGCTGGACCAATAATTTCACATCTCCGCCCGCCCCGGACAGAATATGAAAGCCGGCCCCTAAAATATCTTCTTTAATGCTATTTGGTTTTTGGGATTGGTTGCGCATTTTTTCTCTCCGTTGCATACCTATATGCACCAGCTCACCACCAGCGTAAAGACAAACCCATGCTTGCCTTCCCGGAAATTGATCCTATTGCCTTTCAAATTGGCCCAATGGCGATCCGCTGGTATGCGCTTGCCTATATCGCGGGGCTGCTGCTCGGCTGGCAATATGCCGCACATTGGGCACGCAAAAATACCTGGCGGCCGAATGCCGAAGATTTTGAAAACTTCCTAACCTGGGCGATTTTTGGGGTCGTGTTGGGCGGACGGATTGGCTACTGCCTGTTTTATCAACCGGAATATTATCTGTCGCATCCCGCAGAAATTTTAATGGTCTGGCACGGCGGCATGTCATTTCACGGCGGCGCATTGGGTGTGATTGCCGCAATAATTGCCTTCGCACGTTTCAATAAGATTCACTGGATGGCATTGGGTGATCTGGTGGCTGCCGCCACACCCATTGGATTATTTTTTGGCCGCATTGCGAATTTTATTAATGGTGAATTATATGGCCGCGTCACGGATAGTTCGCTGGGCATGGTGTTTCCAAATGGCGGCGAACTACCGCGCCACCCCAGCCAGCTGTATCAGGCCGCAATGGAAGGTCTGATTTTATTTGCTGTGCTGTTTTTCGTTTTGCGCAATGACAAATTACGTGCGCGCCATGGCTTTACTGGTGGTGCATTTTTGGCGGGTTACGGCTGTGCCCGTATTATCGGTGAATTGTTCCGCGAGCCGGATGCATTTCTTGGCTTCATTGGCATTTTTACGATGGGCCAATTATTGTCCTTGCCAATGATTGCCGTGGGTGTGTTTTTAATGCTGCGCGCGCGGCCTGCTGATGTTCGATAAATTACAACACGCACTGGAAACTGAAAATTTTGTCGCGCTGCATGACTATATGGCATGGTGCAACGCGCATTATTATAGCCATAGACCCGCGATTGGCGCGGCAGGTGATTTCATTACCGCACCTGAAATCTCACAATTATTCGGGGAGCTATTGGGAATATGGGTGATATCTCGCTGGAATGAAATGGGTCAGCCCAAATATTTTAACCTGATAGAGCTGGGACCTGGGCGCGGCACATTAATGGCGGATATGCTGCGCCTGTTGCGGCAAATTCCAGATGTTTACAATGCGGTTGAAATCCATCTCTATGAAAACTCATCCGCTATGCGCGCCGAGCAAAAATCTGCGCTGGCAGATCATAATAAAACCATTCACTGGCATGATGATTTGCATAAAATTCCCACTGCACCTTTTATTGTCATCGCCAATGAATTTTTTGATGCCCTGCCCATTCAGCAATTTGTTTACTCTATAGGTGGATGGCTGGAAGTGGGTGTACAAATGAGAGACGGCAAACTTGTTTATGCCACGCGCGAAATCACGGATGCACAGCAATTGAAAAATGTCCCACAAATAGAAATACCACCGGTGCCGGGCAAC
>DPZW01000114.1:0-395 GCA_003536545.1 Rhodospirillaceae bacterium | reverse complement strand
CGGGCAACACCATGGAAAACTGTCCGTCGATGGAAAATTATCTGGATTTTTTCCTCCGCCGCATGCAGGAACAGCCCGGGTCGGCCCTGTTCATTGATTATGGTTATAACGCCACCACTTATGGCGACACCTTCCAGGCTGTTGCCCATCACGCCTTTGCCGATCCTCTGGAAAATCCCGGCGCGCAAGACCTCACAGCCCATGTGAATTTTGGCATGATAAAAGAATTCGCGCAGCAGCAGCATCTACATTGTGCAGGCCCCATCGGCCAGGGTGAGTTCTTGCAAAATATGGGTATTCAAATCCGCGCAGAAAAATTACTGGCGCAGGTCAGCGACCCCCAGGAAAAATTTGAAATCACTTCCGGGGTCCATCGCTTGACCGCAGCCGACGAA
>DPZW01000141.1:388-3321 GCA_003536545.1 Rhodospirillaceae bacterium | reverse complement strand
CTAAAGATTGTCGCCGCGCGCGCTGACGGTTTTTCCACCTCGGCACTGATCATTGATTACGGTTATGGCCGCACGGATTACGGCGATAGTTTTCAGGCGGTGGCGCAGCACGCTTATGCCGATCCCTTGGCCAATCCCGGCGCGCAGGATTTAACGGCGCATGTCAATTTCGGCCTCATCGCCGATTTCGCGCGCGCGGGCGCGCTGCACGCGGCGGGACCAACGGCGCAGGGAAATTTTCTTGTGCAGATGGGCATCCGGCAGCGCGCGGAGCGCCTGCTGGCCGAAGCGGAAACAACCCGCGAACGGCTGGATGTGACGCTGGGCGCGCACCGCTTGACCGCAGCCGACGAAATGGGCACCCTATTCAAGGTGATTTGTCTGTCGTCACCCACGCTGCTCCCGCCGGAAGGTTTTCATGCGTCATAGTGCCGCCCTGCTTGAATATGATAACATCGGTCACGGATTTTTTGGCCGCAGCGGTGGTGTCAGCACAGGCATTTACAGCTCGCTCAATTGCGGCCCTGGCAGCGATGATGACCCAGATGCGATTGCGGAAAACCGCCAACGGGTGATTTATAAAATTGCGAGCACGCAGCAACCACTGGTGTCGCTGCATCAGGTGCATAGTGCAAATGTGGTTGCTGTCACTGCACCATGGGAAAATGATAATCGCCCCAAAGCAGATGGCATGGTCACGCGCACACGCAATCTCGCGCTCGGGATTTTGACCGCAGATTGTTGCCCGGTTCTGTTGGCAGATAATGAAAACGGCGTGATTGGCGCGGCGCATGCCGGGTGGCGCGGTGCATTGGCAGGCATTTTGCCTGCCACGATCAAGGCGATGATCCAGATTGGCGCGAATATGGCGAATATCCGCGCGGCCATCGGCCCCACCATTCAACAGGAATCCTATGAGGTCGGCAAAGACGTGCAGCAGGCATTTATGACGGCAGATCCCCAGAACGGAAAATTTTTCCGGCCGGCGGTGCGGGCAGAACACTTTATGTTTGATCTGCCTGGCTATACCGCCCATAGCCTGCAACAAGCAGGCATTCATCTTTATGAAAACCTGGGGATGGATACCTATCCGGCGGAAAATGAGTTTTTCAGCTACCGCCGCCGCACCCATGAAACCCACGGCACCGCCCAGGGCAATTACGGCCGCCAAATCTCTGCAATTATTTTGCGCTAGTAAAAACTTGACCTTTCCGGGGCAGCCGGGGCAAGCTGGCCCTACATTCAGGAACCGTCATGACAAGAAAAAAACGGCCTCATTATCAGCCGCCGCCGGATACTGTTATTGATCTAGTGAAGAAAGCTGACATCGATGGTGTCAAAGCCTGGGTTAAAGAACATCCGGATCAAATCAATGATGCCAATCTGCGGGATGGAGAAAAATATTTCACTGGCACGCTTCTGCATGCGGCTTATTCTGCCTGCGTAAAATTTCAGCCTGTTGTGGGAGCTATCAACGCCGTCAAGCTCCACCAATTCTTATTACAACAACCTGATATTAATCCACTTACATTGGATGCCATGGGCATCACACCGCGCCGCGCACAATTTGACTTGAAATCAATCGTTATGACCGAAAATAAATTGCATGCGCATAGCTCAAAGTTAAATAAGCCAGAGGCACAGCAACAAGCCATCGAAAGAGAAAACAAAGAGCGCATAGCAGAAGGTCAAAAACCTTTGTCCGAGCGTCAGAAAAAATGGATCCGTGCCTGTGATAATTTTGCCGATGCGGGTGCAAATTCTTTAGTCACCTTTATCGGACTGGCTGCAGCAGCATTATGTCCTGCTGTGATTATATCCCGTATTTGCATTATGGCTATGCTGTGGAATGCCGAACGAAAATACAAGACATCCCCCACAAATCCTACACCGCCTAGCCCTGTTGCTAATTAACTTGCGCAGGCTTTGGCCTTCGGCTATATCAGGCAGGCGATGAAGCTCCTCACCTGTAATGCAAACCGCCCGCTTGCCGAAGCCATCGGCAGTTATCTGAATGTGGACCTGACCAAGGCCATGATCAAACGTTTCAATGACATGGAAGTTTTCGTCGAAATTCAGGAAAATGTACGTGGCCGTGATGTATTTGTCCTGCAGCCCACTTCATATCCCACCAATGACAATTTAATGGAATTGCTGGTCACACTGGATGCCTTGCGCCGTGCTTCCGCCCGCCGCGTGACGGCTGTCATTCCTTATTACGGTTATTCGCGCCAGGATCGCAAAACCGCCGCGCGCACACCCATTACGGCAAAACTGGTCGCCAATTTGATTACGACTGCGGGTGCAAACCGCGTGGTGACGATCGATCTGCATGCCGGACAAATTCAGGGATTTTTTGATATCCCTACCGATAATCTTTATGCGCAACCCGTGCTGGTCAATGACATGAAAAACCTACCGGATGTGACCGATCCTGTCATTGTATCGCCGGATGTGGGCGGCGTTGCCCGTGCGCGTGCGCATGCGAAATCACTGGATGCGGATCTGGCGATTATTGATAAACGCCGCGAACGCGCGGGCGAGTCCGAAGTCATGAACATCATCGGTGACGTGAAGGGCCGCCATTGCATTATGGTGGATGACATTGTCGATAGTGCAGGCACATTATGCAATGCCGCCGTTGCACTGAAAGAGGCCGGCGCGGCATCCGTCCGCGCCTATGTCACCCACGGCGTTTTAACAGGCGGCGCGGTGGCGCGCGTGGCCAATTCACCGCTCAAGGAACTGGTGATTACTGATACGATTGCAGCGACTGAGGCTGTGCAAATGGCCCCCAATATCCGCCAGCTTTCCATCGCGCCCCTGCTGGCCGAAGCGATTTTGCGGATTTCCGAGGATCGCTCGGTTTCCTCACTTTTCAGCTAAAAACTTGCATTCTCGGGGCAGCAGCCCTATAAACCGCCCTCTGGCCG
>DPZW01000141.1:0-332 GCA_003536545.1 Rhodospirillaceae bacterium | reverse complement strand
AATGGCCCCCAATATCCGCCAGCTCTCCATCGCCCCCCTGCTGGCCGAGGCGATTTTGCGGATTTCCGAAGACCGCTCGGTTTCCTCACTGTTTAGCTAATAATTTCATTGCATTTTGTCCGCCCAAAGTTTTATCCCTAAAGGATAATGTCACAGAATTTTTCATTAAGCATTGAAGTTATGCCGCCGCGCCTCAAGAGCGGGGATAAAAACCGCATTAAAAATTCTTTCGCGCTCCTTAAATTTAACCTGCTGTTGACTGCTTGCCGAGAATTTAATCCGGATTTTATCAGCGTCACTTACCGTACGGAACTGGACAATGATCTTTTCTC
>DPZW01000077.1 GCA_003536545.1 Rhodospirillaceae bacterium | reverse complement strand
TGCGGGTGGAAAGCCCTGACTGAGATCCGCCTGCATGAAATCTACGTTCGCTGGCAGGTTTTGTGTGCCGGGTGTCACGGCCCAATCAACGCCCAGCATTTTGCGAAAATGTGGTGCACCTTGGTGGAGGAATTTGCTATTGCCGCAGCCGATTTCGCACACAATGCCGTCGGTGATTTTGCGCAGAATGCCAATGTCATCCACCAGCCAATTGTTGTCCTGATATTTCTGACTGGTGTGATGATGATGCTCGTAATAGGCGGCCGTATTGATTTCATTAAAACCACCCACCGCATGACGCTGCGCCACGCGGACGCGATCTTTTTTCCGGCGTAAAATTCCTTGGATAAATGCTAACATCAGGTCTCCTCAAATATCATGCGTCTTATGGCGATGCTGCGCTGGCCCGAATATAATCCTTCGGGGATTTCTGCCAGGAACACCGGATTATGCAACACAAAACTAATCGTATTGATGCCAGGCTGAATCACAAGGGGCAATTGCAAGCCAGAGCCAATATTGCTGCTGTCAATCTGCAGCCATTGGGCAATTTTTTTACCGTTCACCAGCACATCAATAAAATACGCCGGGTGCTGGGCATGCAAAAACGCGCTGATATCCGCGCGCAGCTGCATGAACTTCACATCGCTGCCGGGATGATTAAACACCACCGTCGCTTTGCGCTGCGTGCACCATGTCACATCATGATGTGCATAATCAAATCCATGCAACGTATAGGTTGTGCTATTGCCGCCTTCGGTGAAATCAATTTCGGGCGGCATGTCTGCCACCATGCGGCCCAGGCCCATGCCGTTTTCAAAACCGCGCGTTTTAACGGCATGATAAAGATCCTCAATGTCCTTTGGATCATTGCTGTCATACAAATGTGCACAAATGAATTTCTCAAGCTCTTGCTGTGGCGATACAAATGGTTTCTTGATACTATCCAGTGCAGCCGGCAAGTCTTCCAGGCGATGAATTTCATTGGCAAGATAGCTATATTCGCTTTTGCCAAATAAGAACGCCGGGATGCCGCGCAGCAGTGCTTCAAAACCCACCGAGCTATTGACGGTAATCAATGCTTTTGAATTTTCCAACAATGTAACCACATCACCGTCCGTGACAACCACATCTGGTTCGCTTTTCAGACTCTCCACCCAGCGTTCCATCCCTTTGGAATAGCAATTGGGGTGACGCTTCACCACCAGCTTATAACCATTCGCCCGGCACCAGTCGTGCGCGATCGGAAAAATTTCTTCGGGTAAGAATCGTCCAAATAATGCTGCTTCATCCTGCGGTTTTTGCAGTGGAAAAAATACATAAGAAAAATCATATTTCTCTGCTGCATTTTTTTGCTGGTATTTGCTTTTGCGCGACGCCAGGTAGTTTTTTAGTTTATCCGGGATACGCGCCAACCGCGCTTCACGGAACGGCATCAGAAAACCGGGTTGGCGGTCCATATGCACGCTTTTGGAATGAAAACCGGAATAGCCGTGCGTATCGACCTGCAGCCATTCATTCAGATAGGTATCCTTGTAATGATAACTATTCGGCCCAACGCCCTGCGTATGATAATTAAACGTGATCGCCCAAAAACTATAAGGAATTTGAATCCACGGCAGGTGAATGACGGTGTCGCCATTATCACGGCAAATCTGTGCAAAACGCTGCACAAAACGATCGGTATCGGCGACGATTGCAGTGGATGGCATTGCATGCGGATAAGCAAATTGCCAGACACAGGGGGGATTTCTCATTATCTCACTCATCTGAAAATGCAATGTGATGCAAAACAAACCCGCGCAAGCGCACATCAAAATCTG
This sequence comes from Rhodospirillaceae bacterium, assembly GCA_003536545.1. GTDB lineage: Bacteria > Pseudomonadota > Alphaproteobacteria > UBA11073 > UBA11073 > UBA11073. The sequence continues at coordinate 894 of DPZW01000077.1, read as the reverse complement.
TGGGTAGGTCTGCGGGTTGAATGGGGTTCACAAACATAAAGCTGAGCGTATTGATGCCCGGCTGCACCGGCACCGGCACTTCCACTTTGCGCGATGGCTCTTCCACTGTACCAGATGCCCATGGCCCCACCGGCTGTCCGTTCCATAAAATGGAAAAATACATGATGGGATGTTGGGCAACCGCATAAACCGTATAAGCGATGCTGAGCGTTTTAATTTCCATCTCGCCGTGATGCTCAAAGGCCAAACTGGCGCGCGATTGATTGCTGGGCACACCGGGGTTATCCAACGTGGAAAAACCATGCAGTAGATAGTTTTCACCGTTATAGCCTTCACGAAAATCAATTTCCGGCGGCAATTCACCCGGCATCCAGCCCAGATGCGTACCTGTTTTCAATGAATAGGATTTGATCGCCTGATAAAGATCAGCAATATCTGCTTCATCCGCTGTATCATATAAATGCGCGGCAGCGAAATCATAAACTCCCGGCAAAGAGGATTGTTTTTCTTTGCCGCTTAATAAAATCTCCGTGAGCATCTCGCCCAGATTATTCAGATCAAAAACTTCATGGGTCAAATAGCCATATTCAGATGCGCCAAAACAAAAAACCGGAACATCCCGCAGCAAAGCTTCAAATCCAACCGAGCTGCTGATGGTCAGCACCGCCTTGGCCTTTGAAAATATTTTAACAACGTCACCTGTCGTGACAATCAGATGGGGATCATCGGTGAGCGTTTTGATCCAGTCTGCGGTACGCCATGACGTACAATAGGGATGCTGTTTAATCACCAGTTTGTAATTATTGGCGCGGCACCATGGCAGCGCGGCGGCAATAATTTCTTCGGTAGTATAACGCGCGAAGATACCTGTTTCGTCCTGTGGGCGTTGCAATG
>DPZW01000180.1 GCA_003536545.1 Rhodospirillaceae bacterium | reverse complement strand
TGACCGGAAAAACAGGTTTTGTGCAGTTCAAAAATCTCGATAATACAAAGGATTATTTAATCCTGATTCCTGATGGATTTTATGGCAGTGTAAATGCGAATGGCGGGAAAAACATTGTTGTTAAAGGTATTCCGGTTGCATTTCATCGTGATACAGACGGCACGCTGCGCACCAAGGGGATGGCACGCGTCAAACATCAGTGTGACAATAACGCAGACGGGCTTAATGCAACACAAAATGCTTTTTTAAAATTCCGCAATCAGGTTGGTGAATTTTACAGCATTGAAAACCTGAGCATCCGCAGCGATCATTGCTATGCGGATACCTTTGTGACATCGCGTACCAGCGGCCCACAACATGACAGTTATTTTTTCAATAATGCTGTTTCAACCGGCGATGGCAAACCCGATGGCCTGCATGCCGATACCTATCAGGATCAATCACCGCCCGGGTTCCTGCGTCATGCCTATGTAGAAAATACCATCAATTCCAGCTGGTACAGTGGTTATACCACCTATCACGCAAAAAAATTCTTTGTCCGCAATTCTGAATTTATGAATAATATCAAAATGAATTTGCCGATCATTCCGGGTCTCAGCCAGTCGGTGCGTCCGGGAAAATACTGGGGCTATCCCATTTTTATGACTGCGGATGAATTTTTAAATACCGGCAATACCGGCGTACGCGTGGATGAGAATGTTTTTACCCGCATGGACGGCATGATGGGGGTTTGGACACCCGGCACCAATGGTCATTATGCCGCCCATGGCCTGACGGTTCCCAGCGCTGCAAATGCAGATGGTGGTGCAGTGATTGATCCATACGCCTATGGGACTGTCATGCGGACAAATGCTCCGGAAAACTATTCATGCACAACAGCCATAGATGAAATTGCCGCATGTGGCAGTGCGCACGGCGCAATGACGGCTGAGACACCCAGTGAAAATCTTTGCCGATTTGGCGATCCGATGAAAGTAACACGCAAAACTGCACCCGACGGCAAAAATTATTACCTTTGGGATTGCCAAAGTTTTGGTAGCCATGTTCGAACCGCCAGTTGTATTGCGCCTGTGTTCCAGCCCGTTGATGGCACTTGTGGCTCGGCCCATAATCAGCTGCACGATGCGCTTCCTACTGCAAATCTTTGTAAGACTGGTACAGTCAGCAACATCACCGGCACCGGCCCGTGGAACTGGGATTGTTTAGGGGAATCCGGCGGCAAGAATGCAGAGTGCCATGCAGCCATTAACCCTTCAGCTCTGCAGCCAAGCCTTAATTTTACAGCAACGCCATCCAGTGTTCTTTATGGCGGGCAGTCTATACTCGCCTGGCGACTAGAGGGACCATCAATCCCCACGACAATGCCCAGATTCAGCAGCAATATTTGTCAGTTAAAAGCGACATCCGGGAATGGCAAGGTGCAGAAAATGACGGTGCCCATCCAGGGACAAATCAGCACAGGTCGATTGCGAACAAGCACAAAATACGATTTGGTCTGTAAAATAAAATTAGGGTTCAAATCAATCACAGTGAGCAAGAGCACAACGGTAGCGGTGAGCATCCCGTCATTTTCATCGCAAAGAAAACCAGCAGGGCCCAGCGGAGTTATCTCGCGCTAGGCAAAATATTGCAGGATGGCATTACGCCATATGCTGGCCGCCATTGATGGAGAAGGTTGCGCCCGTGATGAATTTTGCTTTATCAGAAGCCAGGTAAGCCACCATATCGCCGATGTCATTGGGCTCGCCCAGATGACCCATCGGGATTCCCTGGCGAATGGCTTCCAGAATTTCCGGCTGCATCGCGCCCGTCATTTCCGTCATGATATAACCGGGACAAATGACGTTGGCCGTCACGCCCTTATTCGCACCTTCCTGTGCCAGAGCTTTGGTAAAACCAATAATGCCCGCTTTGGCCGCAGAATAATTGGTTTGACCAAACTGGCCTTTTTGTCCGTTAATCGAAGAAATATTGATGATGCGGCCCCATTTGCGTTCACGCATGCCGTTGATGACCTGGCGCGTGGTATTGAACTGGCTGTTCAGATTGACCGTGATCACATCTTCCCACTGCTTATGTTCCATTTTATGCAAAAAGCTGTCGCGCGTAATACCGGCGTTATTCACCAGGATATCAATCGTGCCGTATTTTTTTTCAATCGCGCCGAAAACTTCGCGGCATTCCGCAAAATGCGACACATCACATTTATAAACATCAATGCCGGTTTCTTTTTTAAAGGCATGCGCATCATCGACGCGGCCGATATAGATTGCCACAACATTATGGCCGGCAGCCAACAGGGCCTTAGCCGAGGCAGCCCCCAGGCCGCGGTTTCCACCGGTGACAACTGCGGTGCGTTTGATGGTGTCTGACATGGTGTTCTTCCTTGTTGATAGCTGTGAGTTTTAAGTGCGTTCCACGCAGAGCGCAATCCCCATGCCGCCGCCAATGCATAAGGTGGCGAGGCCGCGCTTGCCGCCACGCGCTTCAAGTGCGTGCAGGAGCGTCACCAAGACGCGCGCGCCGGAGGCACCGATGGGGTGGCCCAGGGCAATCGCGCCGCCGTTCACGTTGGTTTTTTCTGCTGGGAAATTCATGGCCTTGTTCACCGCGCAGGCCTGGGCTGCAAATGCTTCGTTAGATTCAATTAAATCCAAATCATTCACGGTCCAGCCCGCGTTTTGCAAAGCCTGTTGGGATGCCGGAATAGGCCCCGTGCCCATGACTTTTGGATCCACGCCCGCAGTGGCCCAGGATGCAATGCGCGCCAATGCTTTCAATCCGCGTTTTTTCGCTTCATCTGCGCGCATCAAAACCACAACCGCCGCGCCATCATTGATGCCGGATGCATTGCCTGCCGTCACGGTGCCTTCCTTGTCAAAGGCTGGGCGCAGGCCAGAAAGGCTTTCCGCTGTGACGCCTGCACGTGGATATTCATCTTTATCCACCACGATATCACCTTTTTTATTTTTAATTGTGACAGGCGCAATTTCTTTTTTAAACGCGCCAGCTGCCATCGCGGCTTCGGCTTTATTTTGCGAATTAGCCGCAAATTCATCTTGTTGCTCGCGCGTGATACCGAATTCTTTGGCCACATTCTCCGCCGTGATGCCCATGTGATAATTATTGAAGATATCCGTCAGGCCATCATGGATCATCGTATCAATCAATGTGCCGTTGCCCATTTTCACGCCCGCGCGCAATGCCATGGCATGGGGTGAGAGCGTCATATTTTCCTGACCGCCCGCGACGACAATATTTGCCGCACCCGTTTGGATTTGTTGCATGCCAAGTGCGACGGCGCGCAGACCTGATCCGCATACCTGATTGATGGTCATTGCCGTTTTGGAATTTGGAATACCTGCCGCGATTGCAGTCTGGCGCGCGGGGTTCATGCCTGCGGTTGCCGTGAGTACCTGACCCAAAATCATTTCGTCTACTTCGTCTGGTTTAATTCCAGCTTTTTCTAACGCGGCTACCGCCGCGATGCGCCCCAATTCATGCGCGGGCACATTGGCAAAGGCCCCATTAAATGCGCCAATGGGCGTACGTGCGGCTGAAACGATAACAATATCTGACATGGGGCAATCTCCGGTTGCATTGGTTTTACCGCAGTCAAAATTTGTGACAAGAGAAAAGCGGTGTTAATCCTGATTTTTCAGCCAATTCACTACCGGTTCCCAGACCATTTTATCGGCATCGCGGCTGACCATCATGCCGATATGGCCCAGATGCGGCGAAAGCGACAATGCACCCGGAATCAGCGTGGCCAGCGCGGCAGCGGACGCGGGTGAGACAATCCGGTCATGCTGCGGCAGCACCGCCAGCGTGGGAATACCCAGGGTTTGTGGCAAGATTTTCTGCCCGGCAATTTCCCACTGCCCGCGCGCGGGCGTATTATGCGCATACCAGTTCTGCATGGTATCTGCCGTGACGCGCGGCGTAAGCGGGACGCCATCCGACAGCCAGTCTTCCAGCGCGACAAATAACTTTGCGCTGTCCGACTGCATGTCTTTTTCCGCAAAGCGCATGAATTTTTCCACCGCGCCAAAGGGATCCAATGCCGAAAAAAAACTTTGCAGCCATTCAACTGATAATTCACCTGTTGTATTCACCATGTGCAAAAGCTGCTGTGCCTTATCCGCCGTGAAACGCGGCATGCCGGCTGCATGGAAATCCCACGCGGTTGCCATCAGGGTGAGTGAGCGCGGCTTTTGTGGTGTGAGTTGCGCCAGCGCGAGGGCAAAATTTCCGCCCATGCAATAACCCATCACATGTGGCGGCATCTGATGCTGCGATAAAATAAAATCATAAACCGGCAGCAGGCGATCTGTCACATAATCAGAAAGACCAAAATCTTTTTCGGCTTCGCCTGGCGCATCCCAATCCACGAGCATCGGATGGAAACCATTCTTGGCGAGATAATGCATGAATGATTTATCCGGCAGCAGGTCCAGAATATAAGCGCGGTTAACGAGGGATGGGATCATCAAAAGCGGCTGGGTATTCTGCCCCATGCCATAATCCAAGAGGCGCGTGGTGCCGCGTTGCCAGATAGTTTTGGCGATGGGCAGTGTGCGGCGGAACGGATGCGCGTGATACATTTGAATGCCGCGTTGAAATTGTGCGGCGCGATTTTGAATTTCACGCGTCAGTGCGGCAGGAAACTCCGCGATGTTTTGGGTTGCCGAAAATTCGGACGCGTTATGTTGAAATGCGGGACTCCAGATCGGCCACCCGAGCTTCGAGGCGTGCCAGCCGAGTAAAGCACTCTGCCAGCAACTGTGCGCCAAGTTCAGGTGCAGTGGAAGTGGAATGGGGCCGCGGTTCATCGGGCTTTACATTAGCAGACGGCGGTATATTTTGCACGCTGCCGGACGGTACGGCAGACATCATGCTGGCCGCAAATTGCTGAAACTGCTGTTGCGCGGCCTGTTGCCAGGCGGGGTCGGCTGCCAGTTGTGACCATTGCTGCTGCCAGGCATCCAGATAAGCCTTGGCCATATCCTGTGGGTTATTGCTGTTCATAGCGGCTATCATGGCAAAGATTGCCAATGAAATATAGATGAATTTCTTGCCTTTGGGCCGCAATAAACGTATGGATAAGGCATGACAAACGCCAAGCATAAATCCGATCTGGTCATCATCAAAAAATACGCGAACCGGCGTTTATATCATACGGCGAAAAGTGCCTATGTGACGCTGGAAGACCTGAGCAATATGACGCGCGAAGGCATTGATTTTGAAGTGGTGGATGCCAAGACCGGTGAAGATCTCACGCGCCAGGTGCTCACGCAAATTATTGTGGAGCAGGAATCCAAAGGTCAGCATTTATTGCCCACAGCTTTTCTGCGCCAATTGATCGGTTTTTACGGCGGTGAACAAAGCCAGCAATTGCTGCCAGGCTATCTGAGCTACGCGATGGAACAATTTGGCCGCAACCAGGAACAGCTTTATGTTTATATGACATCCGCGCTGCAACAGGCGATGCCGGAAACTGCAGCCATGCCATTTGCTGCCTGGGGCCAGATGTCCCAGCAGAATCTGCGTGCCTGGGAAGGCATGATGACGGAATTTTTCTCGCAGGCTGCATCGTGGCTGCATCCGCTGGCATCGAATGAAAATGATCATTCACGCCTGAATTCCCTGACCCAAATGCAAAAGAATTTGCATGAATTGCAGGATCATATCCAGACCCTGTCATCCCTGAAACGCTACGACCAGAAAT
>DPZW01000166.1 GCA_003536545.1 Rhodospirillaceae bacterium | reverse complement strand
TCTGTTGCGATCACTTTGCGATTAAATAATTTTGCCATGCCCATGGCGAGCGTGCCCGCACCACATCCCAGATCCAGCATTTTTTCAGGTGAATTTTTTTCTGCATATTCAGATAGCATCATCAGACATGCAGCCGTGGTGGAATGATGCCCTGAACCAAATGCAGTGGCGGCATCAATCAGTAACGGAATTCTGTCGCCCGGATGAATTTCTTTTTCATGAGAGCCATAAATATAAAACCGACCGAGTTCGAGTGGATGCAGGCCGCGATAGACATGCTCCAGCCAGTCCGTTTGCGGCACTTCTTCGATGCTGATTTCAGGCGTGGGGATTCCTGCTGTTTGTGAGAGCAGGGCAACGCGTGCCGTGACATCTGCACGGTCTGGGGCATCTTCAAAATAGGCAATGGTTTTTTGGTCCACGCCATCTTCATTCACCAGTGAGGTTACGGCAAGTGCAGTATCATCAAAAGCATCGGCAAAATGTTCGAGCAAATTCTCGGGGGTGGGAAAGGAGAGGGTGTACATAACGCGCTAAATGCCGGAAGTGCCCGGCATCGGGCAAGCGATATTTTTAAAATTAATAATTCCGCCAGACGGCTTTCAGTTTACCCTGAATTTCCACATCTTTGGCCGCATAGGTCTGTGGTTCATAATTCACATTGGCGGGCACAAGTGTAATCGTTTTGCCGGAAGGCTGATAAAATTTCAGCGTTGCTTCCTCTTTTTGCACGAGTGCCACAACAATATCACCTTTGCGTGCAGTATCAATTTGTTCGATCATGACCAGATCACCGTCCAGAATGCCGGCCTCCATCATGGAATCACCTTTCACCGTCAGCGCGTAATGATTGCCCTTGCCCAGCATTTTGGCGGGAACCGTAATATGTTCATGCACTTCGGAAATCGCCTCAATCGGTGTTCCCGCAGCGATATAGCCATAGCGTGGGACCTGAATAAAATCCGATGCCACAGCTTTGAGCGAGTCCAGGGCGGGCCGCAGCACCTCAATCGCACGTGCCTTGTTAAACAGGCGTTTGATATAGCCACGTTCCTCAAGACCCAGCACCAGGCGGTGTACGCCGGATTTGGATTTCAGCTCCAATGCCTGCATCATTTCTTCAAATGACGGCGTGGAACCCACGGCCGAACGGGCGGACAGGAATTCCAAAAGTTTCTTTTGTTGCGGTGTCAGCATGGCAATATCCTTGTAAGAACAAAACATAAACAGATTCTCATGGTTTTGCAACCCGTGATTTTTATTGACGTTTCCCTGTGATTCCCTTAACTCAAACGCTCCAGACTGCGTAGCTCAGCCGGTAGAGCAACTGACTTTTAATCAGTAGGTCCAGGGTTCGAATCCCTGCGCAGTCACCAGCCTTCGCTTTCGTTCTGCGAACGAAAGCTTCGGCTCGGCAGGCCAACGTTCTGTATCCTGAAATTTCGGATAGAGATGAGAAGGCTGTCGCGGCGTAGCACAGAGTGCGAAGCCGGGCTGGTTTCATCTTACGCAGAATGGCTGTCATGAAGTATGTTTATATTCTTCATAGTCGAGTGGATGGAAACCGATATTATGTCGGTAGAACTGATGATTTAAAGCAAAGGCTAAAAATCCATAATCTTGGCAAGGTATTTCACACTTCAAAATTCATTCCATGGAATCTGAAAAGTTATGTAGCGTTTTCTGATGAACAGCAGGCTATTGCCTTTGAACGATATTTAAAGTCTGCATCCGGTAGAGCTTTTGCTAAGAAGAGGTTATGATGTCCCCTGTAAATCAACCCAAACCACAGCCGAAACTGAAAGTGAATCTGAAAAAGGATTTACCCAGCCCAAGCTATCTGATGCGCACCTGGTTTTTTACGGGACTGCTGGCGGCGGGGCCGATTGTGCTGACAATTGTACTGGTGATGATGATCGTCAACTTTACGGATGATATGGTGGCCGCCATCGTGCCGCCGGAATACCGGCCATCTGCATATCTGGGTTATGAAATTCCGGGGTTGGGCCTGATCACAACATTGGTGGGTTTGACATTATTCGGCGCATTGGTGTCCAATTTCTTTGGCCGCTATTTTGTACAAAAATGGGATAAACTGATGGCGCGCGTGCCGGTAATCAATGGCATTTATGGCGGCATCAAACAGGTCTTGAATTCTGTATTGTCGGAAAAAGGACAAAGCTTTCGCGAAGTTGTCTTTATTGAATTTCCAGCCAAGGGGTATCACACCATCGGCTTTGTGACTGGGACAACGGATCGTTTTCCAGATACAAAAGAAGAAATGGTGATGGTATTTATTCCATTTGGCCCTGTGGTGACCACAGGGCACCTGTTGGTCATGCCGCGTAGTAAGGTCATTGAAACAGATATCAGCGTGGATGAAGGTTTGAAAATGGTGGTGACATTGGGATTGGTAAAAAAGGCTTCTGATCTACCCGGTGCGGAGTAACCGCACACCTTCATCACGGTCCATTAAATAGAGTAGGGTGCGCAGGGCCTTGCCGCGTTCGCCGGTGAGTTGCGCGTCTTTTTCCAGAAATAATTCCGCATCGCGGCGTGCCATTTCCAGCATGGCGTTGGCCTGCGCTAGTGTTGCCAGCCGGAATTCCGGATCGCCGGATTGGCGCGTACCCATTAATTCGCCCGTGCCCCGCAGCTCCAGATCTTTTTCTGCAATCACAAAACCATCTTCGGATTTGCGCATGATATCGAGGCGCGCCTGCGCCGTTTCATTGAGCGGCGTGCCGTAAAGCAATAGGCAGGTGGCATCACCCGAACCGCGGCCCACGCGCCCGCGCAACTGATGCAGTTGCGCCAGGCCAAAACGTTCGGCATGTTCAATCACCATCACGGTTGCGGCGGGGATATTCACCCCAACCTCAATCACCGTGGTGGCGACCAGAATTTTGGCATCGCCGCGAATGAATGCGCCCATGGCGATGTCCAGCTGTTTTTTATTCATTTGGCCGTGAACGAGTGCGACTTGCCCGGGGAAGAATTTTTCCAGCGTTTCTGCACGACTTTCAGCATCGGAAAGTTTTAGCACTTCATGTTTTTCCACCAGTGGACAAATCCAGAAAATTTGTTCGTTCGCCGCAATCTTGCGGCCGATAGCGGCCACAACTTCATCCAGCTTATTGAGCGAAACCAGCCGGGTATCGCATGGCTTTCGCCCCGGCGGTTTTTCCATCAGGCGCGAGGTATCCATATCGCCATAAAGCGTGAGCGCCAGCGTGCGCGGAATGGGCGTAGCCGTCATCACCAGCATATCCATGCCGCGTGATTTTTGCGTAATCTTCATGCGCTGATAAACGCCAAAGCGGTGCTGTTCATCAATGACGATGAGGCCAAGGTCTTTGAATTGCGCGCCGTCCTGAAACAGGCTATGGGTGCCGATAATCAGTTGCGCCTTGCCACTGGCAATTGATTCCATAATTCCACTGCGGTCACGACCTGTATCACGTCCTGTTAAAGTAATACTTTTAATCCCTAACTTTTCAAGCAAAGGCCCAAGTGTTTCCGCATGCTGCCGTGCCAGAATTTCCGTGGGGGCCATAATGGCGGCCTGCCGCCCGGCCTCAACCGCATTCAGCATAGCAAGTAGTGCAATAATGGTTTTCCCGCTGCCAACATCGCCCTGCAGCAGGCGGCGCNNGCTATGGGTGCCGATAATCAGTTGTGCCCTGCCGCTGGCGATGGCGGCCATGATGGTTTCGCGATCCCGGCCCGTGTCTCGTCCCGTTAAAGTGACACTTTTAATGCCTAACTTTTCAAGCATAGGTGCAAGTGTTTCCGCATGTTGCCGCGCCAGAATTTCCGTGGGTGCCATGATGGCGGCCTGCCGTCCGGCCTCAATCGCATTCAGCATGGCGAGCAGTGCTATGATAGTTTTCCCGCTGCCCACATCGCCTTGCAGC
>DPZW01000101.1:2876-3066 GCA_003536545.1 Rhodospirillaceae bacterium | reverse complement strand
TTCAGGGAATAATTCAAGTTGGGCAGCGCAGTCATGATATAGGTCTTCAAAAATAACTGCCTGTGACATGCAAAACCCCGTTAATCGCAAGAGCAGTCGGCTTTGGGTGCTTTTCTGCAAAGCACCCCAGGCTGACTGCCGTGATGGTTTGAGCGAAAACTTGAGGCTACATATTCCGGTATAAACCGTG
>DPZW01000101.1:0-2702 GCA_003536545.1 Rhodospirillaceae bacterium | reverse complement strand
GTGCTCTTCCGATCTACATATTCCGGTATAAACCGTGGGACCCCGGCATCTTCGCAACGGCGGACAAACTCATTTTGCCCGCCCGACTACCCAACCAAAATCCGAATCATTTTGCAACGCCTGATTCGGAAAAAAATTTTCAAAAAGAAAAATATTTGGGGTTGCGGAAAATGATTCAAGCTTGGCAGTAGGAAAACCCAAAGAAAAACGGCACAATGTGATTTGTGCTATTTCACCAAACCTTATGCACCATTATAAGATGCATTTCTAACAAATAAGACCTAAACCCCTGTTTCAATGAATACGCCTTCCATCCGTCTTGAAATGCGCGCCCAGCAACAGCTGGTGATGACGCCTGCCCTACAGCAGGCGATCAGTTTGCTGCAGCTGAATAATCTTGAATTGGCTGCATTGCTGAATGAGGAAGCAGAGCAAAATCCATTGCTGGAAGTGCGCAGCCCGGATGACGGCGCGCCCGGCACAACGGCGAGCATCAGTGAAGCTGCACAACCTGCCGCATTGGGCGCGGAAGGCCTGACGATGTCTGCCGGTGATGATGGCGGCGCGCAGGCCAGTGATTATGAAAGCGGCATCAATGAATGGTCGGACGCCGATAGCAGCGGCAATTTTGACGGCCTGGCAAATGACGACCCGTTTCGCAATACCGAAGAACGCGAGACCTTGCGTGATCATTTGATGACACAAATCCAGATGGATTTTGAAGGGGCGGCGCGCGCAGCTGCTGCGCTGCTATGCGACTATCTGGATGAAGCCGGTTATCTGCGCGCGGATCTGGTTGAAATTGCCGCGCAACTGGAGATGCCGCTGGAAGATTTGCTGCATATCGTAGGGCGTTTGCAGAACCTGGATCCACCCGGTATTTTTGCCCGCAATCTGGCGGAGTGCCTTGAGCTACAGCTCTCTGACCGCAACGCGCTGTCGCCGGAAATGGCAAAGCTGCTGGCGAATTTGGAACTGCTCGGCGTGCATGATTTTGAAAAGCTGCAAAAGAAATGCGGTGTGGACCGCGTAGGCCTTGATGCATTGATTGCCCAAATCCGGGCATGCGATCCCAAACCTGCGGCGGCATTTGATCACGCGCCCCCGGCTTCACTGATCCCGGATATTTTGCTGCGCGCGGTGCGCGATGCTGAAAGCGGTTTGCCGGACTGGGAATTGGAATTGAATGCGGAAACCTTGCCGCGCGCATTGGTGAAGGAAAAATATTTCACGCGCGTGATGGAATCTGCCCGCGATGATAAAAGTAAAAAATTTCTGGAAGAACGCCGCGCGGCGGCGCACTGGCTGGTGCGTGCACTGCAATCCCGCGCGGAAACCATTTTGAAAGTCAGCCGCGCGATTGTGAAATTTCAGGACGCATTTTTTCATAAAGGGATTACAGAATTGAAACCGCTGACCCTTAAAGACATCGCCGCAGAAGTCGCCATGCATGAAAGCACGATCAGCCGCGTGACGTCGGGCAAATATATGGCCACCCCGCGCGGGACCTATGAATTGAAATATTTTTTCAATGCCTCGCTGTCTTCTGCGCATGGCGGCGCGGATGTGGCATCTGAATCTGTCCGCCAGCGCATCAAACAATTGATTGCCTCGGAAACGAATGACGATATTTTATCTGATGATCGTTTGGTTTTAACCCTGCAATCTGAAGGTGTGGATATTGCGCGCCGCACCGTGGCAAAATACCGGGAAGCTTTGGGCATCCCCGGTTCCTTCCACCGCAAGCGCATGGCGAAGACGCGTTAACTTAGTACTCAGGCAGAATAAATGTCTTGCCGAAGAAGATTTTTTGCCATAGCGGTTGGACAATCACTCTTAATTGCTGCGCCGCGAAATCTGCGACGCGGTCACCGCCGTGACCATCAAACACTGCAGCGAGCAATATAGAGCTGCGATCTGCTGCAAACGGCAGCGTGATGACGGAAATATTATCACCTTTTTTATAAGGTCGGTTCAGATGGGCGCGATCGGCGAGATATTCAGCGGGGTTATCACCGGCATAATCCAGATTGATGCCCGCATCTGATTTAAAATGCCCGTCATAATTCATAATTGTATTAATGCCGTCTGAAGCGATCGCCAGCATATTGCCGGGCGTTAAATTTCCACGCATGACATCTGGTGTGCGGATCAATGGGAAATCATTATCGCCAAGCGCGCGCGAAACCGCCAGTTTTTGATAAATTGGATCACCTTCTTCTTCACCAACCGGATGCAGGGATCGCACACGCTGAAAACCCTGCACGTCTTCACAATTATCTGCAGTTACTTGAAACACCGGATCGCAACCAGGGATATGTTCGCGTGTCAGCAAATCACAGCCGTGCGGGGATAACAGCAATGCCGGGCTATCACCGAGCCAGCCGATGAAAAAACGATTATCGGGCAGCAGCAAAGCAATCGTGCAAGTACTGCCGCAATGGTCTTCGTTCAGCGCAAATGTGCTTTGGTGCAATGATCCAATCACCTGATGCAAAAATTGTTCACAGCCGTTCTGATCGGGTGCTGCGCTGGGCAGGGTTAGCTCAAGCACGCAAATGCGATCTTCCTGATAATCCCTTGGGCCCTGAAGCTGTGCGTGATAATAATTTTGCATGCAAAATCCCTTAAAATCCGCCTTCATATTATTCTATTGTCGTGAAATATAGCAATGAAAATTCACCAAGATCGGAAGAGCACAC
>DPZW01000100.1 GCA_003536545.1 Rhodospirillaceae bacterium | reverse complement strand
AAGCGTAAATTTGATAGCAATAAGTTGAAATCAGATAGTCTGCCTCACTGGGAGGAAATCCTAAAGTGTTTGGTGCAAGATATCACAAGCATTGATCAGGCCATTATAGATAACCATACTCTTTTTCCTTTTAATAAATCAGAATGGGAAAATAATTTCTGGCCGCGGCTGGAAAGGCAAGGTGTGACCCGTGCCATGTTGGCAGTCAATATTTTAGAAGGTGGCAAGAAATTTAGTGGCACATATAATCTTTCTGCTTTAACAGCGCGTGATGCAGTTATGTTTCTTGTGCAGACAGAGGAAATGAATGGTACGCTTGATCCCGCCTGGGGCGCACATTTCTTTCCTTATGATCCGGATAACTTTCAGGATGCGAAAAAAAAGTTGGAAGATTTATGGGTTATTCAAGGCAGTTTAGGGTGGGGGAATCCTGAATTTGCCCAGCGTGCAGAAATTTCTCACGCGGCTTTATGGGAAGCAAAAAAAAGAATTGAGGATGGAGGTGCGCCACCATTTTTGGGAACCTATGTTAAGTTGGTGCGGGCCGCGTGCAAAGATTTACAGCCACCCTTGGAACAGACAGTGCAGCAATGGCTAGAACAGGAAGCTGAGTTTTTTCCATGCAGCAGGGAGAGCAAGGCAAGAATTTACGGAATGATAAAAGGTTTGGGTTTAAGTTTTTCGGATATTGCAGATGCAACAGATGTAGAAATTAATAGTGTCAATAATTGTTTCAGAAGGGATGACACATCTAAATCGATGTTTCTGGAAAGCTGGCACAAGGTCGTCAATTATGTGCGTGCACGTTACGATGACGCATTTCATGCCTATGGTGACGAAAACGAAGAAGACTTCAGAGAATTACTATTATATCATCCAGACAGTGAAGTGCCCCAGGTCTGTTTGAGGGATTTACATTCTGCGATGGTCTGTAATTTAACTTTGGGTGGGCTGCTTGATAAGACAAAAATATCTGGTGTGCCGCAATGTGAGACTTACGCCTATAACGATGGCGGTTATCCCATAGTACGCGTGATGAATGATTTTTACTGTCCCGCCATAGGTTTGGTTTCAAAAAATCAAGTCTTATTGCTTAAAGATGGCCAGCTCAAAATCTTCAAGGATGCTCCGGATGCTTATCAGAACGGTTATACCATGGGTGGACATGGCACGGCCGCCCGGCGGGTGCAAAGTTTTGCTGAAGCAAAAATGTTCAATAGGCCTAATTCTGGTAGTTGCCAATATGGGGGCAGCTAGGAATTAAACACATAGCGCTGCGCCCAGGCGGACAGCATGGTCTGTCAATGCGGGTACGCGCATAGCTGTTTTGCCGGCGACATCCATTAAATGCCCGTTGATCATGCGCCGTACAGCGGGCCAGATTTTATTGCGTTTTTGCCAGTCATGCAGCACTGGGGGCCTGCGGGATGTGACTTCATCCATAAATATTTCAACTTGTCGTGCGTTACCCTTAATGGTTTCATTCATTAAGATCTGGCCGATTTTATTCTGGCGTTCGTTGTAAACTTTGCGCACAATATTGGCTGTTTCGGGGTTCTTGCCGCGCAGCTCGCCTTCAACGGCAGTTAGCCCCTTCAGGGCCCTCAGGGCTCTGGGCACATTCAGATCCCCTGCCGATTTTTCATAATCAGCAAGAAATACCCCGGCAGCCCTGGTCAGGCTATGTTCGTATCTTTGCGTACGTGATAAATTTTTCCGATTAATTGGGGCCGCGGCCCGTCTGCGCGTGAATGACATCTAAATTCCGTTCAAGATTATTTGATGATTATCTATCATGCACGGCGTAGGAGACAACCAGAAAATTACTTGCAGCCAGAAATAATGAAATTAAAAATCTTTGTCGGGCAGATTATGTTTTATCCCCCAGCGCACTGCGATAATAGGCCAGACAAAACACACGTATCGCCGCCGTCAGCGATGTTTCAGGTTTTTTCCTTTCGCTCACCAATGTGGCAATGGCGTGGATGGTCTGGTTTTCACGCCGGGCGATGTCCAGCAAGGCCGTCCACATTTCAGGTTCCAGCCGCACCGAGGTACGGCGGCCAGAGACCATGATATTGCGGTTAATGAGCGTGGAGCGGGGCGGCAGGTTTTTGGCAGGCGGGGCAAAGGGCTTTTGACGCATGGGTTGGTCTTCCTGTCTCAATTCCAAAGTGGCGGGTTCAGCGAACTGCATAGCTACATCTCCTTACGTGAGTGAAATCACTATATACAACCTATTAGGGTATTATAGGAATTTAGTCAACCCCATGGTTTGTAAATTTTTTAACCCATTGAAAAATCCGCAAAACAGAATTTCTTGCAGCTTTCCGCACATTCATGGATACTATTAGAATGGCCAAATCACGCCAAAATACGCGGCTCAAGCCCCGCTGGCATGCCCCCGGACTGGAAGATGTCGCAGAGGATGCACAGCCGCGCCGCTGCGCTGCGGAAGGCTGCAGTGAGGCAGGGGAATACCCCGCGCCGCGTGCCCGTGATTCACTGCGCGAATATCAGTGGTTATGCCTGGATCATGTGAAAGCCTATAATGCCAAGTGGGATTTCCTGAAGGGGATGAATGCCGCACAGATCGAGGCTTTTGTGCGGGAATCCACCGTGGGCGATCGCCCCACGCGGCCATTGGGCATTCCGCGCAATTACGAAGAAATGCTGCGCGCCAAGGTATTGCGTGATTTTGGCGGTTATAATCTGGGCCCTGTGGATGCGGATGAAAGCGCATATCGTGCTGGTTTCACACCCGACCAGGTGCGGGCATTTA